>JAWODX010000511.1:0-5469 GCA_046483085.1 Planctomycetota bacterium | reverse complement strand
GGGCCGCGGCGCTCGTGCTCGCGACCCACCCCGGCCGCGCCGAGTCTGTCGAGCTGGCGAACCGGTACGTGCGGTACGGGGCGAGCCCGCGCGGCGCCCAGGCCCTGGTGACGACGGGCAAGGTGCACGCCCTGCTGGCCGGCCGGGCCGAGCTGGGGCCCGCGGACATCGACGCGGCGGTCCTGCCCTGTCTGCGGCACCGGGTCATCCTGAACTTCGAGGCCGGCGTGGAGGGGGTCCGGGCCGAGCAGATCATCGACCAGATTGTCGAGCGAGGCGAATGAACGGAACGAACGAGAGACGCGTCACGCGGGTGGTGCTGATGTTGTGCCTGACGGCGGCCGTGGCCGGCTGCCCGCCGGCCGACCAGGACGGGGAGCCGCCCCCGGGGAAGCCGGCCGCCGACGCGTCGCCGGTGCCCGCAGCGACCGCGCCGATGAAGCCGAAGTTCGAGATCGATGCGGACCTGGACCCGGATGAGCGCGTCCAGCCCCCGGCGGAGCCGCCGTTGCTCCGGTGGGATTTCTCCGAACAGAGAACGCTCGCCTACGCGTTCTCGTGGGAGTACGCGACGGCGGCGGGCGCGGAGGAGACGCCGGATCTGCCGGCCGGCGCGCCGGGCCGCGCCCGGGGGGACATGACGCTTCGCATCCGGAGCGACGGGGACGGGACGGCGACCGCGGCGACGTACGACGCGACGGCCTACGTCGGCGGAGATGAGCGAGCTTCGCAACAACAGAGCGGGCTGGTTTCGACGATCGGTCGGCTCGGCGAGGACGGGCGGATCCGTCCCTCGGGCAGGGGCGCCGAGTCCGGGCAGACGGCCCAGGCCGACCGGTCCCTCGCCTTCCTCCTCCCGCTGCCGTCGCAACCGCTGCGCCCGGGCGAATCCGTCGAGGAGACGCTCACCCTGCCCTCGCCGGAAATGCTGCCGTCACTTCGCATGACCGTCCGGCGCCGGATCACCCTCGTGGGCTACGTGATGCGGGGCGGCGAGCGATGCGCGCAGCTCGCCGTGGACTTGTCGCTGGCCGAGCTGGACGTGCCCTCGGATGTACGACAGGGCGTCGAGTTCGTGCTGAACGGCCGCTCGGTCACCGTCTTCGGGCTCGAGAGCCGGAGCTTCGTCTCGGGGGTGCTGGCGATGGTCACCGGCGCGAGGCTGAACCTGCCCGGCGGCGAAGGCGGCGGCGCGCCGCAGGCCGTCGAGCTCATGCGGTTCGACCTCCGGGTCGAGCTGGTCCGGAAATCGGACGCGCCGGCGGCCGACTAGTGCTCCGTGACTTTTGATTTGAGGATTTGGCGGCGAACCAGAAAAAGGGGACGGGGGGCGTTTCTGCGAAGCACCCGAAGGGCCGTTCCGGGAAACGCCTCCCGTCCCCTTTTTGCCGGCCTCCCGCCCAGGCATTTGCCAATCCTTCAGATCACATGTCATAAAGCACTAGTCTCTGTCTGACAATCGGGCAGACAGGAATGTCCGCCCCACCGAACCAGGGCATTTTGCCGGTGGGGCAGGCATTCTTGCCTGCCAGAGGATGGCGGGCGCCGAGCCAATGAGTTGTCAGACTAGCGCCGGGCCGTCAGCGGCGCGGGTGGTGCGCTTGACACCGGCTCCCGCACCCACAGAATAGGGGCGTCAAGTGGACCGTCCGCGTTCGAAGGACTCCGGCAGCGACTTCTCGAGGAGTGACCGCTTCATGTTTACCAGGGATCCGAGGTTTGTGCTGGCGCTCGTGTTCGTGGCCGCAGGGCTCCTGGCCGGCTGCCAGCGGGAGGAGATCAGCAAGGAGGAGGCGGCGTTCTTCGAGGAACTCGATCAGCGGCGTGAGGCGACCGCCGAGGAGTACCCGGAGACGAGTGGACCCGAGGCCGCGCCCGAGCTCCGCTGGGATCTCGCCCCGGGGAAGAGCTGCGTCTATGACTACACGCTCGACTGGAAAGCCGCCCAGGGTCCGCGCGTCGGCGGCGGGGCGGCGGTGACGCTGACCGGGCAGGAAGGCGGGGGCGGGAAGGTGGCGGCGTCCGGTCGCGAGACGACCGTTGCCGGAGCGGACGCTCATCCGGCCGCGGGCCGGTTCGCGTCCGGGTCTTTTGAGATCGACGCCCGGGGGGCGGTGCAGGGCGAGTCGCCCGCTTACGCCGTACTGCCGAAGTTCTTCCTGCTGCCCGACGAGCCGCTCGACGTGGGCCAGTCAGCCCCGGCCAGCGGAGCCTTCACGTTCCTGGTCGGAGAGAAGACCGAGGTGACACTGCCCGCCGAGGGCAAGACGACGTTGGCGGGGTATTCAGAGGTCAACGGCCGGACGTGCGCCCGGCTGGTCACGGAGCTCGCCGTGAACCGTGAGCACGAGGCGGAGGGCAAGGCACCCGCGTGCGACGCCCGGTTCTTCGCCGTCCGCTACTTCGAGGTGAGCGCGGGCGTCCTGGTCTCGGGGCACGCGTTCATCGAGAAGGGGGTGGGCGAGGGGGACAGCGCGGCCGGCTTCGCCGTCCTGACGCTGAGGGAGGAGTAGCGGGCGGTTCCTGTCCCGCCGGCTGGGGTCGGCGGCGGTTACGGATTCGCCGGCTGCTGGAACTGCGTTTCGAAGAGTCGGCGGTAGGTCCGTCCGGACTTGATCAGTTCGGCGTGGGTGCCGCCTTCGACGATTCTCCCGTTTTCGAGCACGAGGATGCGGTCGGCGTTGGTGACGGTGGAGAGGCGGTGCGCGACGACGAGGACGGTCCGGTCGCCCTCGGCGATGAGGTTTTCGAGTGCGTCGTAGAAGGCCTGTTCGGACTCGGCGTCGAGCGCCGAGGTCGCCTCGTCGAGCAGGAGGATGTTGGCGTTCCTGATGACGGCCCGTGCGGTGGCGATCCGCTGTCGCTGGCCGCCGGAGACGGTTTCGCCGCGTTCGCCGAGCATCGTGTCATATCCGTCGGGCAGGCTCGAGATGAAGTCGTGGATGTTGGCGATGGTCGCGGCGCGGATGATTTCCGCGTCGGTGGCGTCGGGCTTGCCGTAGGCGATGTTATCGCGGATGGTGGTCGCGAAGAGGAAGGGCTCCTGCGGGACGACGGCGATCTGGCCGAGGTACGAGTCGATGTCGAACTCGTGGATGTCGATGCCGCCGACGGTGATGCGGCCGGACTGGGGCCGGTAGAGCCGGGCGACGAGGTCGAGGAGGGTGGTCTTGCCGCCGCCGGAGCCGCCCACGATGGCGACCACCTCGCCGGGCTTCGCCTCGAACGAGACGTCGGCCAGCACGAGCTCGTCGCCGTAGGCGAACGTCACGTTTTCGACCGCGATGGCCGGCTCGATGCCTTCCATGGACCGCCCGGTTCGCTCCGGCGGGTCGGGGGTGGCGTCGAGGTAGCGGAAGATCCGGTCGCTGCCGGCGAGCGACTCGTTCAGCTTGTTGTAGTTCTTGGTCAGCCGCTTGAACGCCATGAAAGCCTGCTGGGAGGCGAAGACGAACGCGACCAGGGTCCCGGCGGTCAGGCCCCATAACCCGGCGCGGATGGCGAGCATGCCGAGCAGCATGCCGAGCGCCGCCAGCAGGCCGGTGAACAGGGTGGTCCCGGAGACGCCGAAGGTCTTGCTCCGGCAGACCCGCATGGCCTTCCGGAAGAACGTGGAGCATTGGTCTTCGAACCGGTCGGACTCGAACGCCTCCCGGGCAAACATCTTGATGGTTTTGAAGCCGCTCAGCATCTGGACGCGGCTCTGGGTGAGTCTGGCGTGGAAGTCCTGTCGTTTCGTCGCCTGTTTCCGCACGTGCCGGCCGAGCCGGTAGAGCGGATAGACAAGGACCACGAGCGTCCCGAGGCTGAGCAACGCGAGCTGCCAGCACAGCGCGAAAGCCATCGCGATGGCGCCGGCCGCCGCCACCGGATCGGTGACGACCTCGTTGAGGAGTAACGTGCGGCACGGGCTGAATCGTGATCTCGGATTTACCGAGGCCGACCGGGTGGAGAACATCCGGAGGGTGGGCGAGGTCGCGAAATTGATGGTGGATGCCGGCTTGATCGTGCTGACCGCCTTCATTTCCCCATTCCGCACCGAGCGGCAGATGGCGCGTGACCTGCTCACCGACGGGGAATTCATGGAGGTCTTCGTCGAAGTGCCGCTGGAGATCGCCGAGCAGCGCGACCCGAAGGGTCTGTACAAGAAGGCGCGGCGGGGCGAACTGAAGAATTTCACCGGGATCGATTCGCCGTACGAGATCCCGGAGAATCCGGAGCTGATCATCGACACCTCGGCCATGACGGCGGAGGCGGCTGCCGATCGGGTGATTGATGCGCTGCGTGCCCACGGCCGGCTCCCGCAGATCTGATCCCATCCTCCCATCCTCCCCTCCACTCCAACCGGACCCACGCCATGCCTGACCAGCAGAACCCGCTCGACCTCCTCGAACAGTTGCTGCCTGTAGTGCGCCGCGCGGGCGCAGTGATCATGGATATCTACCGGACCGATTTCGAGGTGCGGGGCAAGGCAGATGCCTCGTCGGTCACCCAGGCCGACGAGCGGGCGGAGGCGCTGATCCTGCCGGCGCTGGCGGAGCTGACGCCGGAGATCCCGGTGATTGCGGAGGAGGCGGTCGCAGCCGGGGATATTCCCGCCGTCGGCGAGCGCTTCTGGCTCGTGGACCCGCTGGATGGCACCCGCGAGTTCATCAGCCGTAACGGCGAATTCACCGTGAACATCGGGCTGATCGAGCAGGGCGAGCCGGTGCTGGGCGTGGTCTTTGCGCCGGCACTGGATCGCCTGTTCGCCGGCGTGGTGGGAGCGGCGGCCTTCACCGAGGAGGACGGGGTCCGCCGTGTTGTTTCGGTGCGCGAGCCTCCCGCGGAGGGATTGACGATCGTTGCCAGCCGCTCGCACGGCGATCCGGCGGCCCTGGAGACCTTCCTGCAGGGTCGCCGCATCGCGCAACTGCGAAACGCCGGTTCGTCGCTGAAGATCTGCCTGGTGGCAGCCGGCGAGGCCGATCTGTACCCCCGCCTCGGCCGCACCATGGAATGGGACATCGCCGCCGGCCACGCCGTGCTGGCCGCCGCCGGCGGGCGCATCACCCGCGTCGATGGCGAGCCGCTGACCTACGGCAAGCCGGACTTCGCGAATCCCCACTTCGTGGCCTGGGGGGCTTCGGGGTAAGGGCCTTGCGCCGCGCGGATGAAGGGCGTTCCCGGCACGGGGCTGCGGTCGTCATGAGCGAACCTGCGTTGCATTGGGAGTGCGGGCGCTTGCTCCCGCCTTCGCCAATGCCGGGCGAGCCCGGGCAGCCACCGCGGCGGCAAGCCGCCACACTCCAGGGTGTGCCAGTGGCCTGGGGTCCGACCCCATGGGGTCGTGGAGGCTGGATGGTGACGCGGGCGTGACCTGGATCAAGTGGGCCGCAGTCGTGTCGCATAGACTGGAAGACCTCCGATGAGCAGGTGGCGGACGGGATGGTACAGCGGAAGCGGCGTCAGCAGCGGGACGAGGCGACG
>JAWODX010000245.1:0-6050 GCA_046483085.1 Planctomycetota bacterium | reverse complement strand
GGCTGCGCGAGTACGAAAAGGCGAAGGCGGAGAAAGAAGGTTCGGAGCCGTAGAGGCAGTCCGGAGGATCCGGGCATGCCGGAGCAAGACGCCCGAAGACACGAAAGCGAACGCGCGAACGAGCGGCGCGGCGCCGAGCTAGTCTTCATCATCCTGTTCGGCTCGGTCCTGGTCCTGGCCGGTATCCTGTTCTATGTCTACTGGGAGCAACGAGTCCGTCGGCCCCGCCATTCTGTAACGAAGATCCGGTGCAAGAGCAACCTGCGCTCGCTCGCGCAGGCGGCACAAACCTGGTCGGTTCAGTTCGGCGACAGCGGCAAGTTCTATCCGCCTTCGCTTCGAGAGCTGTATGACACGGGGATCGTTCCAGCCCTCCAGGCGTTCTTCTGCCCTGCGACCGGGCGGCGGCCCCGGCGGGACGCGAAAGGACGCTGGCAGTTCGAGACCGACTACGAGTGCGCGCTCGATCTGATCCCCGGCAAGATCCCGACCGACCAGGTCTCCGACAGTCTCACCCCGTTCGCCTGGGACAAGCCGGGCAATCATCCGGACGGCGTCGTCGTGGTGGTGTACTTCGACCAGCACATCGACTTCATCAGCGGGCCGAACCCGTACGAGCGGATCCGCCGCGACATCGAGGCCGGGCTGTCCGAGGAATTGAAGAAGAAGATCGTCTGGCGCGGTGCGCTGGCGCCATGAGGCCCATTCCGCGCCCGGCCCGACATCAAACAGCGAACGCCGAACCGAAGAACACCGAACATCGAACGCCGAGTAAAAAGCGCAACGGCCGTCGTTCGGCCCTGGACACTCAGGTTCGCAAACCAGAGGCGTGTGGGAGCGTCGGCTTCGGGGTACGCCAGTTTGGAGCTTGAGATTTGTTTCGGATTTCGTGCTTGGGATTTCGTGCTTGCGGATTCCGAGCCCCGCGAGGAATCCGCCCTCACGGGAGATACCCGCCCTCCTCGCGGATCCGCGCCCGCAGCGCCTCGGTGTCGACGGCGTGCACGTCGTTCGCCTCGGCCTCGGCGGCCATCTTCGCGGCAATCCCCGCCGCCTCGCCCATCGCCAGGCAGACGGGCATCACCCGCACGCTGCCCTGCACGGGCCGGTCGCACGAGATCGCCCGGCCCGCCACGAGCACGTTCGCCAGCCCCTTCGGCGTGAGGCACCGGTACGGGATCCCGTGCGACTCGCCCGGCTCGTAATGTGCGCACCGCTCCGCCATATCCAGGTCGCCCTGCAGCTCCCGCTCGGTCTCCTGGACCGACCGGTGCACGTCGATGTAATAGCTGTTGCGGCAGATCTCGTCGGGGAAGCTGCGGCGCGCCTGGTAGTCGTCGAACGTGAGCACGTAGTCGCCGACGATCCGCCGCGTCTCCCGGATGCCGATCAGCGAGCCGGTCGCCGTGAGGAACGCGTCGCCGAACGCCTGGGGGACGGTCCGGGCGAGCCCGTCTCGGAGCTGCTTCGCCAGCTTGCGGCCGTCGGGCAGCGCCTTCGAGACGCTCCGCGGGTCGGTGTTGTCCACGTTCCACAGGTGGCCGGCGTTGAAGCCGACGGTCCCCGGGCCGATGAGCGAGTTGCACAGGTGATTGTCCTTGACGAGCGGGAAGTCGTCGGACGCGACGATCTCGGCGATCGCGCTGCCGGGGTCGCGGTTGCCGCGCGGCCGGTGGCCGTGCTCGTAGGCGAAGCTGTCGACGTTCGAGAGGATGAAGCAGTGGGTGGCCGGCTGGAGCTCGCCGGACTCGTCGCCCTGTTCGTATTCGGCCCCGGCCCACGCGGCGAGGTCGCCGTCGCCCGTGCAGTCCACGTACACGTCGGCCCGGAGCGCCGAGAGCCCGGCCTTGTTGCTGACCACGACGGCGTCGACGCCGCCGCCGTCGGTCTCGACCGCGCAGAGCGCGGTGTGGAAGAGGATCGTTGCGTCGGCGCCGAGGACCATGTCGTCGTAGACGCGCTTGAGCCGCTCGGGGTCGATGGCGACCCAGTCGACGCGGTCGGGGTCGATGTGCGGCATGCCGGCGACGGTCTCGCGGAAGACGCGCTCGGCGAGGCCGCGGTAGATCACCTGCTCCTTGTCGGAGAAGGGGCACCAGGCGGGCACGAGCCCGGCGGTCCCCATGCCGCCCAGGCATTCGGTCGCCTCGACGAGCAGCGTCTTCGCGCCCTCGCGCGCGGCGGCCGCCGCCGCGGTGCATCCGGCCGGGCCGCCGCCGACCACGATCACGTCCCACGATTCGTCGAGCGGGATGGCCCGCTCGGCCAGCACGTATTCGCTCATTGCATTCTCCTGTGTGCGGGTCCCGCTACCACTCGACTTCGATGGGGACGGCCATGCGTCCGCGGACGCCGGTGGCGACGAGCTTCGTTCGGTCCTCGCTGTTCCGGAGGTTCTTGATCGCGTCGAACCGGTCGCCGCCCTCGCTGCCGTCCTTCCACAAGAACCACTTGCCGCCCCGCCGGACGGTGCAGGCGAGCGAGCTCCCGTCGGGGCTGAAGATGAGGTCGCGGACAAGCTGTGCGCTGATCTTGTCGGTGATCGGGCGACCGTTCTTGATGATCCACCACTCGCGGTTCAGGCCGGCGGCACAGGCGACGTGCCGGCCGTCCGGGCTGAAGATCGGGGTGGTCACGCTCGTGGCGCGGAAGGGTGCGCCGAGCTCGCGGCCGTCCCGGACGAGTACCTTTTGGTGATGTCGGACGGCGGCGATGTAGGCGACCGAATCGCCGCCGGGCCCGTAGGCCCACCGTTCGATCCGCATGTATCCCTTGCCGACCGGCTTTCCGTCCTTGACGACGACGGCGGCGGGCTCGCCGTTCTCGCCCGCGCCGGGCATCACGGCGCTGAAGCCGAGCGAGTCGCCGCTCCACTTCACCTCCTCGGCCGCCAGGTACTCGCCGGAGACGCGCTTGCCGTCCCGGACCACGAACGCCTTTCCGTCCTCGGACGCGGGGAACGCGATCTCGCCGGACCGGCTGATCTTCGGCCGGCCCACCGTGTCGAACGAGCCGCCCACCGGCTTGCCGTCCTTCACCACCGACTGCTTGCCGCCGGCCCGGGCGACGTAGACCAGCGAGCCGTCGGGCGCGAACATCGGCGACGAGGCGGCGTCGTGCGTTCCCACCTCCTCCCCGTCGAGCAGCACCGTCGTCTTGTCCCCTTCCCGGGCCAGCGTCCACGTCCGGTCGCCGTCCGGGCTCATCCGGCTGCCCAGGATCTGGTCGTACCCCTTGCTCACCCGTTTGCCGTCCCGGACCACGTACTTCTTGCCGCCCTCCTTCTCGATCCCGCCGACCGACTTCCCGTCCGGGCTGACCACCGGCGAGATGAGCTGGTCGGTCTCCTCTTCCGTCTCCTCTGCCCGGCGCTCGCACCCCGCCGGGATGCATGCCACGACGGCGAGAAGCACGGCAGGCAGAACGACCGGGCGCCTGAACCTCCTGGTCATCGTCAGCACCTCATCCGTTTCCTCTCCCTCTCCACTACAGAATAGGCCCTCTCCGGGCTCAAGTCAACGCCAGGGGGCCGCGCCGCCGTGTCGCGACCGACCGGGTCGCAGTCGATCCGCATCGGCCCGCCCGGGTCCCGGAGGATGCCAACGTTGACGCTGTCCGGCCTCGGGATACAATGAGATTGGGCGTGGCTCCTGAAAGGAGGGTTGCCGTTCTGCCCGGCTGCGCCAATCGTTCGGACATGTCTGGGAGGGTCGAGATGGTCGCCAGCCGTTATGGCCGTTGTGTCCGCTTGCTCTGCGGTCTGGCCGTGGCGTTTGCCGCCGGCCGGGCGTGGGGCGCGGCGGACGAGAGGCCGCCGACCGTTCGCCGGGCCGACGTCTTCGAGTTCACCCGGGCGCCGACGGTGGCCGTGGCGGGCGACCGGGTGACGATTCGGTTCGCCGTCAAGGGCTACTGCGATGCGGCGGTTGCGATCGAGAACTCGGACGGGGAGATCGTTCGGCATCTCGCGGCCGGGGTGCTGGGCAGGAACGCGCCGCCGCCGTTCCAGAAGAACTCGCTCGAACAGACCCTCGTCTGGGACGGCAAGGATGACCAGGGCGCGTACGTCGACGACAAGGCCGACGCCGTCGTGCGTGTCTCGCTCGGTCTGAAGGCGCGGTTCGAGCGGGAGCTCTTCTGGTCGCCGCACAAGCGGACGCGGGCGATCAAGTACCTGCATAATTCGCTCGTGATGGACGCCACGCCCGAGGGGGTGTACGCGTTCGACGGCGGGAACTGCGACCACATCCTGTTCTTCGACCACGAGGGCAACTACGTCCGTACCGTCTATCCGCCCGCCCCGAACCTGCTCGACAACATCGACGGGCTCACGTGGCGGACGTTCCCGCAGGACGGGGAGCGCCTCCCGGTCAAGCCCGGTCCGAACCCGCAGGAGACGTTCCTGAAGACGGACATCGACCGGGACGGCGGGGGCGTACAGTGTATGGTCGCGGGCGACGACGTCCTCTACATCGCGAGCCAGCGCCTGAACCGCCTGCCGCTGAGCGAAGACGCGGGGAAGGTCCAGCTCGTCGGGCCCGAGCTCTGGCACACCGTCAAGCTCGGCCGGATGCACAGCTACCGCGGCGGGACCGAGAAGCTGCCCGTCGAGAGCATGGCCCTGAGCCCGGACGGCAAATGGCTGTACCTGACCGGGCACATGTACACCCGGTCGTGGCACAACGGCGGGCTGCACGGCGTCTCGAGGATGCGGCCCGGCAGCGACGAGCGGCCCGAGCTGTTCGTGGGCAACCTCGAGCAGGGGAAGTCGGGGGAGAAGAACGGCGAGTTCAACGTCGCCGCCTGCGTCGCCGTCGATGCCGAGGGCCGCGTTTACGTGGCCGACTACGCCAACAGCCGGGTCCAGATCTTCGACCCGTCGGGCAAGCATCTGAAGAACATCAAGACCCCGCACCCCGCCTGGGTGGAGGTGAACCCGAAGAACGGCGAGATCTACGTCTTCTCCTGGAAGCTGCCCGGCGGCGGGCCGCGATACAAGATGAAGGCGCGGTTCACCCGGTTCGGCCCGTTCGAGAACCCCGAGGTTCGCGCCGCCTATCCGCTCCCCATCCACAATCCGCTGATGAACGGGCATTCCCACCGCGTGACGATCGACTTCTGGACCGATCCGCCCGTCATCTGGTTCTCCGAGTCGCCGGCTACCGCGAGCTATCGGACCGCGCGGCTTGATCGGGCCGGCGCCCGCCTCATGATCGAAAAGGGCCGGAAGTTGGAAGTCATCCGCGATTTCACGAAGGACGCCCGCGAGAAGATCACATTCATCCGCCCCACGCGCCACATGAAACAGCGGCTCTACTTCGATCCCGCGCACGAGAAGCTGTACGCCGGCGAGATGCAGGACCCCTCGCCGATCCACGTCACCGGCTTCCACACCATCCCCGCCATCGACCCGAACACCGGCCGCGTCGAGACCGTCGAACTGCCCTTCGACACCGAAGACATGGCGTTCGACATCAACGGACGAGCGTACCTTCGGACGGCGGACGGGGTGGCCCGGTTCGATGCACTCACGTGGCGCGAGATCCCGTTCGACTACGGCGACCGGCTGAAGGGCATGAGCTCGCAGGGGCTGCGGAAATGCCGTGTTCAATCGGCGATCCGGTTCGCCGGGGTGCTCGGCGTGGCCTCGGGCCAGCTCGGCGGGATGCACGTCTCGCCGAAGGGGAACGTCGTGGTCACGGTCGCGAATCCCGCCTCGAAGCCGTCGCGGAAGGCGACGAAGAACATGCACGGCTCCATGGCATTGAAGTACACGCCGCAGGTGTATCCCGGCCGCGCCCGGCCGTGGGAGGTCCACGTGTTCGACAGGCACGGCCAGGTCCTCTACGAGGACGCGGCGCCGGGGACCGGGCGCATGGCCGGGGTGATGATGGACGAGGACGACAACCTCTACGTCGTCATTGCCGGCGTCGGGCGCGTGAAGGGGCAGAAGTACTTCAACCCGATCTCGTGTTCGGTGTTTCGCATGAAACCCGGTACCAAGATCCTGTCCACGCGCGGCGCCCTGCCGCTCCCGAAGGGGAAGCGTC
>JAWODX010000473.1:0-8092 GCA_046483085.1 Planctomycetota bacterium | reverse complement strand
CCAAGAGACTATCTCAATAGTCGGTGGGGCAGGCATTCTTGCCTGCCAAGCGGCGGACAGGAATGTCCACCCCACCTTTTGAGATAATTTCCAAGTCATGCGCCGGGGGCCGAACGGGCGACGTGGGCGACCGCGCGGGTCTGGGCGGGCTGACGGGAGACGACCGGCCCGCTTCGTTTGCGGAGGCAGTGGGGGATGAAGCCGGGTCAGTCGTCGGTCTCCGGCTCTTCCGGCTTCCCCTCTTCCGGCTCTTCGCCTTCGGCCTCTTCGGCCGGTTCTTCCTTCTCGGTGCCGTCGGTGCGCTGGACGATGTGGAAGCCCTTGTCGGTCTCGAGCACGCCGGCGACCTGGCCGGGTTCGAGCCGGAAGGCCGGCTTCCAGAAGTCCTCGGGCCAGTCGGACGGATCGGCCTTGATCTCGCCGAGGTCGCCGCCCTTCTCCTTCGTCTCCTCGTCGTCGGAGTATGTCTCGGCGAGCCTGGCGAAGTCGGCGCCTTCCTGCTTCGCCTCGGCGAGCACTTTCTCGGCGAGTTTCTTCGCCTCGTCCTTGGTGCGCTCGACCCCGTCCGGCGCGTCCTCGGCGTCCTTGTAGGCGATGAGGACGTGGCGGGCGCTGATCTTCTCGGGCAGGTCTTCCTCGATGAGTTCGTCGAACGGTTTTCGCAGGTCGTCGGCCTTGTAGCTGGCGACCTGGTAGACCCAGCCGCCGTGTCGGCTGTTGAACTTCGGCGGGAGCTCCTGGTGGAGGACGACGGCGTCGGCCCGCTCGGTCTTCTCCTCCTTCTTCTCCGGGGCGTTCATCCAGTCCTGCACCGCGTCCTTCTTCGAGTCCAGCCACGTCGCCTTGATCCGCAGGTAGTGCTTGTCGTCCTTCTCGGCGAGCTCGAGCCGGTAGCGGAGGCCGGTGAACAGGTCGGCGGTGTAGGTCGCGTCCCACTCGAGGTCCATCTCCGACAGTTCTCTGGCGGGGAAGACGTCGCTGAACTCGAGGCTGGTGAGCGCTTCGAACACGTTGCCCGGCTCGTATTCCTTCGCCCGCATCCCTTCGGGGATGGCCTGGAGCCGGACGTCGTTGTCCTTGTCGCGCTCGATCACGTAGGGCTCGGCGTCGGCGATCTCGACCCGGACGCGCTCGATGTATTTCTTCCCGACGTCCGTGACCGAGGTGTCGATGTAGTCGATCGGCCGGGTGTCGGGCCAGAAGCCGGTCTCGGTTCGATAGACCACGTCCTCGCCGAGGAGTCGGACGTAGACGCCGCCCTGGTCGGAGCTCTTGCCGCGGATGAACCCGATGATGGGCTCGCCGTTCTCGTCGAGGAACGAGATCTTGACGGCGTCGTCGTGTCCGTCGGTGACGCCGAACTGTTCGTGGAGTTCGGGGTTTCGGCTGGCGACGGTTTCGCAGGTGATGTCGAGGATGTCGCGGACGATGAGCCGGTTGATCTTCGACTCGTCGGCGGGATAGTCGTCTTTCTCGGCGACGACGAACCGGCCCTCGCCGGTGCGATTGAGCGTGACGGTGTGCTCCTTCTCGACGATGGCGATGGTGTGCACGTCCTGCGTGTCGAGCCCCTGGACGAGCGGGGTGCCGCGGACGAAGCTCTTCTCCGGCTCGTGCTTGGCGAAGGAGAGGAGGGTGGCGGTGAGGACCACCATGACCACGGCGACACCGCCGAGGACGAGCTGTTCGGCGCCGACCGGCGCCATGCCGGCGCCCTCGGGGGGCGGGCCGGCGATCCCCGCCCGCTTCGCCGTGTACCAGCGCGCCTTGATCCGGCGGGCCACGCCCAGCCCGATGCCGATGAGGAGGACGACGGCCGGCGCCCAGACGAGGTTGTGGAACTGGAGCCTCGCCTTGAGGGCGTCGATCCGCTCGCGGTTCTCGGCGCGCAGCCGGCGCAGGTCGGTCCGCGCTTTCTCGAACTCCCTCCGCCACTTCTGGATCTCCTCGATCTTGGCCTTGTTCAGGAGCGCCTGGGTCTCTTCGGTCGCCCCCTTCTGGAGCTTCTCCAGGCGCTCCTGCGCCTCTTCCTTCTTCTTCTGCAGTTGCTTTTCGCGTTCGGCGGTCGCCTTTTCGATTTCCTTTTTCATGTCCTCGACGACGAGGAACGGGCGGTTGACCTCGCCCTGCGCGCGGACGGAGATCAGGTCGGTGGAGCCGCCGAGGAAGTCGAACGTGTTGAGGACGAGCGGGGCGTTGCCGCCGACGGCCGACGCCCCCAGGAACGTCTGCCGATAGGCCAGCCAGTTGCTGATGAAGTCGACGTCGGCGAAGACGACGACCTGGGCGCCCTCCTCCGACTTCTGCTTCGCCTCCAGGTGCTCCGATTCCTCCTCCTCCTCGTCTTCATCCTCCCCCGGCGGCGGGGCCTCTTCGTCGTCTTCGGGGTGGACGATGATGCCGTCGGGGAAGTTCGTCTCGAACGTGCCGGTGAGCCGGCAGGCCAGGACGAGCGGCTCGCCCTCGGTCTCGCTCGCGTGCCGCAGCGATCCGGTGGCCAGGTCGTCCATGGTGACCCGGGGTTCGGGCCGGGGAACGGCCTGTTCACGTTCTTTCTGCTCCTTTTCTTGCTTCGGGTTCCAGGTGTTGCCGGACTCGGTGGTGGTGAGGAGCGGGGCGAACTCGGTCTCGGCGGCGGGGACCTGTTCGAGGGTGCCGGGGTAGAGCATGCGAATTTCGGGGAGTCTGGCGGTGATCACCTCGTCCTGGTTCCGGGACTCGTCGCGGAGGACGAGGAAGGTGACGGGCCGATACTGGACCTCGGTCCCCATGGGGGTTCGGACCCGCTCGCCGACCTCGGTCTTCTCCAGGAGCGCCGGGTCCGTGACCACGAGTTCGGGGTCCATGCGCACGCCCCACTTCTCGAGGAGGATATCGAAGGAGGAGGACCGGTCGTGGGGCGGCGGCGGGCCGTACGGCTGGCGCTGCTGCTGGGGCTGGTCCTCGCGACACCAGGGGTCGAGGAACACGACCAGCTTGCCGCCGTTCATCACGTACTGGTCGATGGCGAACAGGGTCCGCTCGGGGAAATCCTTGGGATGGACGACCATGAGGAAGTCGAACTCGTCGCTGATGTCGCGCACGTCGGTGTCGAGCCGCTCGGCGTCGAACCGGTTCTGGAGGTGGCGGGCGATGTGCCACCAGGGGGGCGGCATGCGCCCCTGCATCTGGAGCATGCGCATCATGTACGGCGACATGTCCTCGCCGGCCACGGGCAGCGACGAGAGGATCCCGACCCGCTTCTTCTCCTTCCGGATCAGCTCGCTGATCAGCTTGGTGATGTCGTACTCGACGAAGTCCTGTCGCGACGGATCGAAGAACTCGATGACCTTCTCCTTGCCGGTCTGCGTCCGGACGACCAGCCCGAAGAAGAAGCTCTCGTCCTCGGCGATCCATTCCTGCTTCAGCCCGTGGTCCAGCGCCTCCTCTTCTTCCTCGGTGTACGTACCCGGGTCGATCGCCTCCAGGTCGATCATCCCGTCGGACAGCTCCTCGTACTCCTCCAGCAGGTCGCGCACGTAGAGGTAATACTTGTTCAGGTAGCGGATCTGCTCGGGGCCTTTCATGGCGGCGGACCGCGAGTAGTAGAGCTTGGCGGTGATCGGCCGGTTCAGCTTGCCGAGGATGTTCCGCGTCCCCTCCGACAGGGTGTACAGGTTGTCCTCGGTCAGGTCGACGCGCCGGCGGCCGAGGAGTGCGGAGGCAGAGAGCGCGGCGCAGATCGAGATGATCACGATAAAGACAACGGCCAGGGCTACGCGAATCGTCCTGTTCATCCGGCGGTCATCTCCTCCTGAGGGCTACGATGTTCGCCGCCAGCCAGCCGGCCGGCAGCAGCAGGAAAAACACCACGTCGCGGTACTCGATCACTCCCCGCTGCAGGTCCTCGAACCGGCCCCGGAAGCTCAGCGACTCGATCGCCTCGACCAGCCCCATGGGCAGGGCCTGGTGCAGGGCGCCGAGGACCGTCGGGCTGCCGGCATAGAGGAACGCGGCGCAGGCCACCACCGCCAGCACGAACGCGATCACCTGGTTGCGGGTGATGCTCGAGAAGAAGCTGCCGATCGCCAGGTACGCGCCGGCCAGCAGGGCGCTGCCGATGTATCCCGTCGCGATCGCGCCCCAGTCCGGGTTGCCCAGGTAGGCGACGGTGATCACCATCGGGCAGGTGAGCGCGAGGGCGAGGACGAGCACGGTCCACGCGGCGAAGAACTTCCCGAGCACCGCCGCCGGCACGGTGACCGGCAGGGTGAACAACAGCTCGATGGAGTTGGACCCGCGCTCCTCCGCCCACAGCCGCATGGCCATGGCGGGGACGAGGAAGATGAAGAGCAGCGGGATGCCGTCGAAGAAGAGCCACATCGAGGCGGTGTTCCGCTCGAAAAAGTTTCGCTGCCACGGGAGCCAGTGGCTGAAGAAGAGGAAGATCACGAGGAAGACGTAGGCGAGCGGGGTGGAGAAGTAACTCTTCAGCTCGCGCTTGTAGACGCTGAGGAACCCTCTCATCGGTCACCCCCTTCCGCCGCTTCGGCGGCTTCGGCCGGTTCCGGTGGGGGTTCGGCCACCGCCGCGGCGTCCTCGCGCGGCGCCGTGTCCCGGGTGGTGAGCTTGCGGAAGACTTCGTCCAGCGAGCCGCCGACCTCCTCGCGCAGCTTGTCGGGGGTCGAGTCGGCCCGGATCCCGCCGCGGTCCATGACGATCATCCGGTTGCAGATCGCGTCGACCTCCTCGAGGATGTGGGTGGAGATGACAATACACTTCTCCCGGGCGAGGGTCTTGATGAGCTCGCGGACCTCGAACTTCTGATTGGGGTCGAGGCCGTCGGTCGGCTCGTCGAGGATGAGGACGGGCGGGTCGTGGATGAGCGCCTGGGCGAGGCCGACGCGGCGGCGATAGCCCTTCGACAGCGTGCCGATCAACTGGTGCAGCACGCCGGTGATGGCGCAGGTCTCGGCGATCCGCTCGATGGCCCGGCGCCGTTCGCCGCCCGTGATCCCGCGGGTGTCGCAGACGAACTTGAGGAACCCGGCGGCGGTCATCTCGTCGTAGGCGGGCACGTTCTCGGCCAGGTAGCCGAGGCTGCGGCGAACGCGGACGGATTCGGCGAGGATGTCGTATCCGGTCACCGTCGCCGTCCCTGCATCCGGGCGGAGGAAACAGCTCAGCATTCGCATCGTGGTCGTCTTGCCCGCCCCGTTCGGGCCGGTGAAGCCGAGCACGTCGCCCTGCTCCGCCGAGAACGAGACCCCGTCGACGGCCACGATCGGCCCGAAGCTCTTCCGAAGCTCCTTCACCTCAATCATGCTCGGTCCGGCCCTCCTTACAAACAAACCAGTCTGGACAGTACGTTGAGTCTTCTATTTTAGTACATGTCGGCGCGCGGTCAAGGCGCCTGGGCCGCCCGCAGTCGATAACCAGAATGGGGGGATTCTTGCTGACTTCGCCGCAGGAGTGTGAGGAGAGGCCTCGTTGGCCCGGTACCGCTGGCATCCTGCCGGCTGTTCGGCGGGCATCTTGCCCGCCGTTCGTCTGCTCGGGGGCGAGACGCCCCCGGACCAGCCGCCGGGCCGGCGGCGGTACACCAGCCAGCCCCCGATTAAAATATCAACTCGGGCCGCCGTTCATCCGCCGGTGGCGCGGTCCTCGAGGGCGGCGGCCAGGTCGGCGGCAGAGGTCCGGACGCCGACGTCGAGCTCGACGACGCGGGCGCCCCGGCGGCGGTAATGCTCGACCACCGGGCGCGTGCGGTGCTCGAAGTCGTGCTGGCGTTGGCGGACGGCGTCGAGGCGATCGTCGGGCCGGTCGTCCCGATCGCCGCCGGCGTTCGTCCTGATTCGACCGACGCTGACGGCGGGTGGGCAGTCGAGGACGATGACGGCGGTCACGTCGACGAGCTCATCGACGTCGCGCGCCTGGCCGAGGTGCCTGGGCAGGCCGTTCAGGATGAGGCGGGAGCCGCGGCCGAGCTGCGAACGGTGTTCCTCGATGAAGCGGGAGAGCAGTTTGCGCGCGATGTGGAAGTGGCGATCTTCGAGCAGGAGCCCCCGGCGGAGGACGCGGCCGAGGAAGTCGAGCTCATCGGGGCTGAGCAGGTCCGCGGGCCGCTCGCGGACCGCGGCGCGCAGCCGGCGGCCGAAGTCGAAGTGGACGCAATCGCCGCCCCAGAGGCCGGCCCGCTCCAGGCGGTCGCCGAGCGGGGTCTTGCCCGAGCCGGTGGGGCCGATGAGGAGCACTGCTTCCGGTCGTGCCATGGGCGTCGTCCGATCCGTCCGCGGATCCCGATCGGTGCGGAGGGTAGCAGAATAGGCGGGCCGGCGCAAATGAGGCAGCGGGGGAGAGTCGATGATCAGAATGGGGGGAATTCAGCCACCCAAGGATCGCCGCGGGTCCGAATCGTCCTCGTCTTCGCCCTGAGAGCTTCGCCCGAGTCGGGACCCGTGAGCACGAGTACGAGCAAGAGCAAGAGCACGAGTACGAGCAAGAGCACGAGCAAGAGCACGAGTACGAGCAAGAGCACGAGTACGAGTACGAACACTCCCGAGCCCCCATTTGGGATATCAACTCAGCGGGGGATTCCGGCGCCGCGCCCTCATCCGCAACGGCGCGGCCGCCCGCGCAAGTTTCGTGTCTGCGACCGACTTCGGGGTTGACATTCGGCGAGATTTCGGCAGAATAGGCGTTCCGCCATGCGTCAACGGTGGAGTGTCACCGGGCTCGGCCCATTTGTGGGGGATTCGGGCTCGGCGGACAGTGGCATTTGTCGTCAATTTCTTTTTGTACTGGCCGGAAGAGAAAGAAAGGAAAGGTGTAAGTTGGCTGAAGAAGGCAAGAAGGGTATTGATACGCTGATGCAGGAGAAGCGGACGTTTCCGCCGCCGCCCGACCTGCAGGCGGACGCACACGTCAGCTCGATGGAGCAATACCAGGAGATGTACGATCGGTCGATCAACGATCCGGACGGCTTCTGGCTCGAGCAGGCCAAGGAGATGGTCTCGTGGTACAAGGAGCCGACCCGGGCGCGCGAGTTCGCGTGGGACACGGACGGCCGCGAGGTGTGGCACAAGTGGTTCGAGGACGGGCAGCTCAACGTGGCCTACAACTGCCTCGACCGCCAGCTCGAGAGCCGCGGCGACAAGGTGGCGCTCATCTGGCAGGGCGACGAGCCCGACGAGGACCGGAAGATCACCTACCGGGAGCTGCACACCGAGGTGTGCAAGTTCGCCAACGCGCTCAAGGGCCTCGGGGTCGAGAAGGGCGATCGCGTCTGCATCTACCAGGGCATGATCCCCGAACTCCCGGTGGCCATGCTCGCGTGTGCGCGGATCGGCGCGATCCATTCGGTGGTGTTCGGCGGCTTCAGCGCCGACGCCCTGCGCGACCGCATCCAGGACGCCGAGGCGAAAATCCTCATCACCGCCAACGTGTCGAAGCGCGCGGGCAAGGACATCCCGCTCAAGAACATCGCCGACGAGGCGCTCGAGGACGCCCCGTCCATCGAGAAGGTGATCGTGGCGAAGCGGTCCGACTTCGAATGCAACATGCAGGACGGCCGCGACGTCTGGTATCACGACCTGATGGCCGACGCGTCCGACGAGTGCGAGTGCGAGGTGATGGACGCCGAGGACCCGCTGTACATCCTCTATACCTCCGGCTCGACCGGCAAGCCCAAGGGCGTCGTCCACACGACCGGCGGGTACCTCGTCTGGATCACGCTGACGCACAAGCTGACGTTCGACATGAAGGAAGACGACATCTACTTCTGTGCGGCGGACATCGGCTGGGTCACCGGCCACAGCTACATCGTCTACGGCCCGCTGGCCAACGGGAGCACGAGCGTGATGTTCGAGAGCACCCCGCTGTACCCCGATCCCGGCCGCTACTGGGAGGTCATCGACAAGTTCGGGGTGAACCAGTTCTACACCGCCCCCACCGCGATCCGGGCGCTGATCCGCCAGGGCGAAGAGTGGCCCGACAAGCACGACCTCTCCAGCCTCCCTTTCATGTTGAGCACTCCACCTTGTGTTCAGGCACCATTTCAATGTCGTCTTTAGGGCAGACGACCGCGCAGAGCCCGCAACCCTTGCAGTAATCG
>JAWODX010000417.1:0-3161 GCA_046483085.1 Planctomycetota bacterium | reverse complement strand
CGCCCACGGCCATCGTCATCAGCGGACACGGCGTCCACCTCTACTGGTTCTTCAAAGAGCCGTGGATCATCGAGACCGACGCCGAGCGCGAACGGGCCGCCGCACTCGCCTGGCGCTGGCACGGCACCGTCTGCATGCGGGCGAAGGAGCGCGGCTGGACCCTCGAGAACCTCGGCGACCTCGCCCGTGTCCTGCGATTGCCGGGCACGCAGAACCACTGGAACGGCACGGTCGAAGAGGTGCGCGTCCACAGCGTCGACTTCGACCGCCGCTACAACCCGGACGACTTCGAGCCGTACCTCGCGGACGATGTGCTCGGCCCGACCGAGACCGAGGCGCAGGTCGGTGACCTGACGTTGCACGCCGACGCCGAGCCGCCGGCGGCGAAGCTGCTCGCCCTCGCCGGCGAGTCGCCCAAGTTCTGGCACACCTGGAACCGGCAGCGCACCGACCTCGCCGACACGTCGCAGAGCGGGTACGACCTGAGCCTGGCGACCATCGCCGCGCTCGCCGGGTGGACCGATCAGCAGATCGCCGACCTCATCATCGCCGCGCGCCGCAACCACGACGAGAAGCCCGAGAAGGCTCTGCGGGCCGACTACATGGCCCGCACCATCGCGAAAGCGCGCCAGACGGCCGACGAACGACGGGCCGAGCCGGCGGGCGTCGATCTTTCTCGCTTCCTTCTCGAACCCGAGGGAGCGAACACAACGACCGACGTCCCCTCGCCCGACGACTGGCCCGACCCAAGGCCGATTGTCGAGGATCTGCCGCCCGTGATGCCGTTCGACGCCGGGCTACTACCCGGGGCGTTGCGGCCCTGGATCATGGACATCGCCGAGCGGATGCAATGCCCGCCGGACTTCCCCGCCGTCGGCGCGATGATCGCACTCGCGAGCCTCATTGGCCGGAAGTTGGCCATCCGGCCGAAGCGATACGATGACTGGACCGTGGTCCCGAACCTGTGGGGTGCACTGATCGGTCCGCCCGCGGTCATGAAAAGCCCACCCCTGAACGCAGTGCTCAAGCCGCTGAACCGGCTCGTTGTCGACGCGCAGAAGGCGTACGAGGAAGAAGCGGCCCGACACGAGCGCGCCAACTCGGTACACCGGCTTCGGCAGTCCGTGCTTGAGACCGAGGTCAAGAAGGCGATGAGGGCCGACGAGGGCGCCGACGAGCTCATCAAGCAGATGGAGGAGCTGGCGCCGCCGGAGCCGCCCAGCCGGCGGCGCTACGTGGTCAATGATACAACTGTCGAGAAACTGCAGATCCTCCTGAACGAGAACAGGAACGGCCTGCTCATCCACCGCGATGAGCTCGTGGGGTTCCTGAAGTACCTCGAACGCGACGGTCAGGAGTCGGCCCGAGCCTTCTTCCTCGAGACCTGGGAGGGCAGCGGGCGCCACGAGGTAGACCGCGTCGGCCGGGGGACCGTTGTCGTCGAGGCGGCGTGCCTCTCGATCGTCGGCACGATCCAGCCGGGCCCGTTCGGCCAGTACCTGCGGGCGGCGACCGACGGTGGGGCCGGCGACGACGGGTTGGTGCAACGCTTCCAGCTGGCCGTCTGGCCCGATGTGCCCGAACGCTGGGAGAACGTCGATCGCTGGCCGGACCGGGTGTCCAAGTCGGCGGTCTGGGATCTCTTTCAGCACCTCGACGAGTTCGACGCCAGCATGGTCAACGCCGAGCTCGACGAGTTCGAACCCGACGGCATCCCGTTCGTGCACTTCCACCCCGACGCCCAGGATCAGTTCGACGACTGGATGTTCGAGCGCGAGAATCGACTGCGGGCGGGCGACGAGCCGCCGGCCATCGAGGCGCACCTGACGAAGTACCGGAGCCTTATCCCGTCGCTCGCGCTCGTCATCCACCTGGTTGAGGGACAAGGCACCAAGGTCGCCGCCGCCGCGCTCGACAAGGCGATCCGTTGGGGCAGGTACCTCGAGAGCCACGCGCTGCGCATCTACGCGCCGGCGCTCGAGTCGGGCCCGGCCAGCGCTCGGGCCCTGGCCGAACGGCTGCTGACGGACGACGTCGAGGACGGATTCACGGCCCGCGAGGTCTATCGCAACTGCTGGTCGGGGCTGTCCGGCCCCGAGGAGACCAAATCGGCCATCGCTCGATTGGTCGCGCTCGGCTGGCTCAAGAGGGCCAACCGGCCTACGGGAGGCAAGATGAAGACGATCTACCGCGTGAACCCGAAGGTCTACGGCCGGGCCGCCGCGGAACTGGCAAGAGGCTGACAAAAGGGCCGGGAGGACGAATTGGTGAGCACTGACAAAACTGACAAAAGGGCGCGGATAGGGGCTTCTGTCAGTAATGTCAGTGCGTCAGTGCCCCCTATGTATGAACATGAACAGCCGAACGGCGGGAAGAACACAACCAGGACAATATCGGCAGACGGACCTGTTCGAGCGAATGCTCTATGTTCTGTATTCCCACAGGCATACGGCATGATATCGGTGTCAGTAAAGTCGGGTACCAACAACATGCACTTTCAGAGTTTTTTCTTCTTTCTTCTTCTGCATTCTCTCTTAGAGGGAACTGACACACTGACATTACTGACGAAAGGTCCCCGGCCGGGACTTGTGTCAGTCCTCTGTCGGTCAGGCGTGTGCGGCCCCGGAATCCTGCGTGGCGACCGGCGGGACTGTCGCGCGCGTAACGAGTGCGCCCGAGGCGCGGGCGAAGGCGGCCGGACAACAGCAGCGTGCCACACCCCGGCCACGGGCGAACCGGGCATCCAGGACGGCCAGCCAGACCGAAATAACGCGTCCTGGGCGAACTGGGCCGCCCATGAGGCGGACCGGACGAACCGTGAAGCCACCGGTGGAATGCGCCGTGAAGAATGATCCGCTACCGAACCAACCAGCGCCCCGAATGGTTCCTTCGGAACGATATTCGAAGTCGAGAGCGGCGGGAACAGTCGGGCGGAAAGTTATTCTTTCTTTCAAGCGAAAGAACGCGACTGGAAGCGGCCGAGAACGTGCAGGACGCCATATCGCGCGCTATGCTCTGTTATATCCGACAGCCGTATGCGGAATAGGTACTTCGTTGGTATATAAGGACTTACGGCGTCGAAAAGCAGCCACCGTATATGACAGAGTTTGTTTTGAGTGCGCGAAACTTGAAATATGAATGACATGAATAATGAGATTGTG
>JAWODX010000310.1:0-8103 GCA_046483085.1 Planctomycetota bacterium | reverse complement strand
CGAAGGTGGTGTCCATCACCTCGCTGGGATTGCCGGCGCTGTCCGGTGCCGCGAGGTTCACGACCCGCCCCGCGGTCAGGAGGCTCACCCGGCGGCCATCCGGGAAGTGATAGCGCTCGATGCCCGGGTCGGGGCGTTCGACCCGCCGTGCGCGCTCGGCGAGCGCTTCGCGGTCGATCTCGATCCCGCTGCCGATCGAGGCGACGACTGCCCCGTCAGCGATCGTATCGAGGTGTTCCCGGCGGAAGACCCGGTAGCGCCCGGTCGCAGTCAGCAGGATGTCCGCCTCGGCGGCCGCCTCACCCATCGGCCTGACGTCGTGGCCGTCGGCCAGCGCCTCCAGGGCCTTCCGCGGATCGACTTCGGTGACGATGGTCCGCGCGCCGAGCGAGCGGAGTTTCCGTGCGATTCCACGGCCACAGTGGCCGTAGCCCGCGACGACCGCGACGGAACCGGCGATCATCACGTTCGTCAGCGAGGTCAGCGCCGAGAGCGAACTCTCGGCGGTGCCGTGGACGTTGGTCGTGGTTCGGTCCCCTTCATTCTGTCCGTCGTGTCGTCGTGGTTCCCTCCCCTTCATTCTGTCCGTCGTGTCGTCGTGTCGTCGTGGTTCGGTCCCCTTCATTCTGTCCGCCGTGTCGTCGTGTCGTCGTGGTTGTCTTCCCCGAGCGCGGCCTGGTCAGGCGAGCTGAGTTCGTCGATCCTGTCGATGGGCTTTTCGAGCTGGTTCAGGCGGGTGGTGCTCAGGCGCCCGTAGGTCTTGTTCACGGTCCCGAGCTGGTTGCCGAGCTTCTCCAGCTCGTCCTTGAACTTCTCCCACTGCCGGGCGAAGGCGTGGATGAGCCCGACCATCTCGTGGGCCTGCTGCTGGACGGCGAAGTTTTTCGCCGCCTGGCGGATCACCGCCAGCACCGCGTAGAGGGTGAGCGGCGAACAGAGCACGATCTTCCGCTCCAGCGCGCTGTCGATCACCGACGGGTCGATCTCGTGGATCGACGCGTACACCTGCTCGTTCGGGATGAACACGAGCGCGTAGTCGACGGTATCGTCGGCGGGGTTGATATAGTCGCGGGTGGCGGCCTCGCGAATGCGGCTGCGGACGTCGCTGATGAACGCCTTGCCGAACCGCTCGCGCTGCTCGTCCGACTCGGCGTCGAGATAGCGCAGGTAGTTGGCGAGCGGGAACTTGACGTCCATGTTAAGCCGGAGCCCGTTGGGGAGCGGGAAGGTGAAGTCCGGCCGGGTCCCTTCGTCGACCTGCTGCTGCTTGAAATAGTTGACGTTCTCGACGAAGCCGGCGAGCTGGAGCACGTCCTCGGCCATCCGCTCCCCCCACTGCCCGCGGTGCTGGGGGTTGGCGAGTGCGGCGTGGAGCTGGCCGGTCGTCTCGCGCAGCTTCGTCGTCTCCTCCGCCGCGGTCTTGAGCTGCGCGGCCAGGGCCTGGTGCGTCCCCTCCCGCTCGCGGTCCACCTTCTGCAGGAACTGCTCGACCTCCTTCAGGCGGGTGGACATCGCCGCGAGGTTCTGGTCGATGAGCTTCTTGTCGCCGGCCAGCTCCTGCTTCGCCGACTCGGTCTGGCCGGAGAGCACCTCCTTCGCCAGGCGGACGACCTGCTCGCTGTTCGCCTGCAGCGCCTGCTGCGACAGGCCGGCGAACGCGTTCCGCAGCTCCTCCGCGTCCGCCGCCCGGCGCGATCGGAACAAGAGGTACAGGACGCCGACCGCGCCCAGTGCAAGCACCACGCCGATCAGCAGCCCGATGACCACGTCCATTTCGTTCGCTCCCTGGGGGACGGCCTCATTCTAAACCAGCGGGGCGTCGGGCGCAACACCGCCGTCGCCCAGGCATTTGCGATGTCCCCTGCTGCGATCACAAATTGTAGCCGAGGTCCATGACCTCGGCCCTTCTCCGGCCTCATGGAGGCCGGCTACAGTCACGCCAGCTTGATCACACTGGACATGGCAAATGCCGCCGCCCCACCCACGGTCGCGGCCCCTCCGAGGCCCATAGGTCCCATGAGAAATTATCTCAAGAGGTGGGGCGGACATTCCTGTCCGCCAACTGGCAGGCAAGAATGCCCGCCCCACCGACTATTCAGATAGTCTGTAAGTCCTATAAAGTCCTATAGGACCTGTCGCCCCCTCTCGGCCGGCTGCGGCGCGCTGCCTGCAGCAAACCGGCTTGCCCATGCGTCTTGCCACTGGTATAGTGCGGCCATAGCTGGGCGTCCCTCTCCTGGATCCGAGGAACCTGATGACGAAGCCCGTCGTTCTCGTTCTGGCGTCCTGTCTTGTCCTCGCGTCCGGCTGTTCACTCAACATCGCGAACACCCTCGCGCCGCGGGGGCCGGCCGAGGAGCCGGCCGTCCGCTCGCCGAAGTACCAGAAAGCGGTGGACGCCGTCTATCCCGCGCTGGTCCGGATCAAGCTGATCAAGCCGGCGTTCCGCCAGGGCCGCGAGGTTCGCGTCCAGGCCGGCGGCAGCGGCGTCATCGTCTCGCCCGACGGCCACGTGGTCACCAACCACCACGTGGCGGGCAAGGCGACGAACATCGTCTGCGTGCTCCCCGACAAGCAGGAGGTCCGCGCCCGCCGCGTCGGAACCGACCCGCTCACCGACATCTGCGTGCTCCAACTGCTCGACGACCGGACGTACCCGCACGCGGCGTGGGGCGACTCGTCCCGGGTCGAGGTCGGCGACACCGTGCTCGCCATGGGCAGCCCGGGCGCACTCTCCCAGTCGGTCACCGCCGGCGTCGCCAGCAACGTCGACCTCATCCTCCCGCGCTTCTACCGGCGGGTCCGGATCGACGGCGAGAACGTCGGCTCGCTCGTCAAGTGGATCGCGCACGACGCGGCGATCTTCTCCGGGAACAGCGGCGGCCCGCTGGTCAACCTCGACGGCGAGGTCATCGGGATCAACGAACTCGGCCTCGGGCTCGGCGCCGCCATCCCGTCCAACCTCGCCCGACAGGTCGTCGACCAGATCCTCCGGCGCGGCGAGCCGCGCCGAAGCTGGCTCGGCTTCGTCGTCCAGCCGCTCCTGAAGAGCGACGACCGCGGCCGCGGCGCACTGGTGGGCGGTGTGCTGCCCGACTCGCCCGCCGCCGACGCCGGCCTCGAACCCGGCGACATCCTCCTCTCCTACGCCGGCCGGCCCGTCGCCGTCCGCTTCCCCGAGGACCTGCCCGAACTCAACCGCCGGATCGCCGAGACCCCCGTCGGCGACGAGGTCCGCGTCGTGGTCGAGCGCGACGGCCGGCCGAAGACCCTGACCGTCTGCACCCGGCGCCGCGAGCCGGCGCGGGGCGAGACCCGCGAGCTCCAGAACTGGGGCATGGCGGCGCGGGACCTGACCGCGATGACGGCCCGGCGGATGAAGCGGGCGTCGACCGCGGGCGCGCTCGTCGCGTCGATCCGGCCCGGCGGCCCCTGCGCCAGCGCCAAGCCGGCGGTCCGGCCCGGCGACGTCATCGTCGAGGTCAACGGCGAACCGGTCGAGACCACCGAGAAGCTCGTCGAGCGCACCCGGGAGATCGTCGCCGGGAGCGACGAGCCGGTCCGCACCCTGGTCGCGTTCGAGCGCGAACACCAGCAGTGGCTGACCCTGGTGAAGGTGGGGATCGAGGAGCTCCGCGACCGGAGCCCCGAGGCGCGCAAGGCGTGGCTGCCGGTGTCGACGCAGGTGGTGACCACCGACCTGGCGAAGGCGCTCGGGCTTCCCGGGGTGGCCGGGGTCCGCCTGACCGCGGTGTTCGAGGGCCGCAGCGCGGAGACGGGGGGGCTGCAGGTGGGCGACATCGTGACGGCGATCGACGGCGACCGCGTCCGCGCCTCGCGGCCGGAGGACGTCGAGGTCTTCCCCGCCATGGTCCGCCAGCGGCGCGTCGGCCAGGAGGTCGAGCTGAGCATCATCCGCGACGGGAAGAAGCAGGCGGTCCAGGTCACGCTCGAGCGGAGCCCGAGGGCGACGCGCGAGATGAAGCGATATCGGCACCTGGACCTCGGGTTCACCGCGCGGGACCTGTCCGAGCAGGACCGCCGGGCGCGCAAGATCGAGAAGGGCGTGGTCGGGCCGGTCCTGAGCGAGGTCCAGCGCGGCAGCCTGGCGGCGGTCGGCGGGCTGCGCGACGGGGACATCGTGCTGAAGGTCGGCGGGCGGCCGACGCCGACGGTGTCGGCGCTGAAGGAACTGATGGCGGCGGTCGACAAGGCGGAGCCGCCGCGCGTGGTGTTTTTCGTCCGGCGCGGCATCACCACGCTGTTCGTCGAGGTGGAGACGCCGTGGCTGCGGGCTGACGAGGATGAGTGAGGCGGCCCGCGTCCGCGCGGGCGGCCAGAGAGGAAGGAGGCGTTTGTGAGGAGGACGTGTCGCCGCTCGATGGTCCTGCCCAACCATGCATTGATGAAGAAACCGCGGGGAGACACCCCTCTTGAAAAGGCGGTCCTTTCCCCGTTCCCCTACTCCGCAAGACCCCGAGGAGATGCGGTTGGCAAACCGCATCTCCACAGAAGTTCTTGGAGGGGGTGCGGGGGAACCCTTCTTTCAAGAAGGGTCCCCCGTGTTCCGTTATTGCTGCTGGGATCAATCGTGCTGTTCGCTCTGCTGCTGGCCACCCGCGCCCTCGCGGCGGAGGAGGACCTGAGCCGCGCGGCCCGCAGCGTGGTGGAGCAGTACGGAGATGCGGTGGTCCCGCTCAAGGTGGTCCTGTCGGTCCAGATCAAGGGGAGGGATCAGGAACAGAAATACGAGGCGCTGGGGACGGTGCTCGACGAGTCGGGCCTGATCGTCGCCTCGAACACCGCCGTCGACCCGTTCAGCCGGCAGTCGAAGGTGAACTCCGAGGTGAAGAGCGTCAAGCTGCTCCGGAAGGACGGGACCGAGCGGAAGCTGAAGATCGTGCTTCGCGACAAGGAGCTCGACCTGATGTTCCTCCAGCCGGAGGAGGACGTCGAGCTGACCGGTCTGGGGGTGGCGGCGGCCGGGCCGACGCTCGAGCTGGCCGACCGGGCGATCGTCCTGTCGCGGCTGGGCCCGGTGGGCGACCGGCAGCCGGCGGTCCTCGTCGGCCGCGTCGAGGCGGTCGTCACCAAGCCCCGCCGGCTCTACGTGACCGCGACGGTCGGCAGCATGAGCGCCCTCGGCTGCCCCGTGTTCACCCGGGGCGGAAAGCCCGTCGGGATCCTGACCATGCGCGTATCGAAGGCGGCGGGAGCCGGCAGGATCGGCGGCAAGCTCCGCGCCAACACCCTCCCCGCCGTCCTCCCCATCATCGACCTGCTCGACGACATCAAGCAGGCCAAGGGCGAGGAATAGGGAGCCCTGACAAAGAGGACTCGCCTTCTTCTGACCCCGTGATTCAGCCCGGCCCCACCGGGAGCGCAACGGCGCCGGCGCCCGGCGAAAAGGGTGGCGGGGAAAAGGCTCTTGCCGCCCGGGATTCCGCCTGGTAGTATATGCAATCGAGTTGCGTCTGTGAACCGGGGTTCGTCATGTCGGACAAGGAGAAAGACCGTCGCGAGCGGCTTGAAGAGCACGGTCTCCGGCGCACCCGATGGCGCGTGCGGATCCTGGCGGAGCTGACAGAGGCCGGGCGCCCGCTCTCGCACAGCGAGCTCATGGAGCGGCTCGGCCCGACCGCCGACCGGGTCACCGCATACCGGACCCTCGACGCGTTCGTGCGCGTCGGCCTGGCCGAGAAGGTGCTCGTCGACGACCGCTCGGCGCTGTACGGCGTCCGCTCGGGCAGCGGGGCGGAGCGGGGACACCCGCATTTCGTCTGTCGCGGCTGCGGCGCGGCGGTGTGCCTGCCCGACCTCGACGTGCCCGAACTGCCCCGGCGGCGGAAAGGCTATGTGTTCGAGCGACACCGCCTGGTCTTCGAGGGCCTCTGCCCGAAGTGCGTGGCCGGAGAATAGAATGAGAACGACGTGTTGGGAGCTGACCGGCGTGCGCATGCAAAGGGCCGAACTGACACTGGCGTTGGCCGTGCTTGCCGTTGTTGCGGTCGGGGGCTGCTCGGACACCGGATCATCGCCTGACTCGGCCGGAAGTCTGCCGGTTGCAGCGAGCATCTTCCCGCTCGCCGACCTCGCCCGGCAGGTCGGCGGCCCCGACGTCGAGGTGGCGACCCTCCTGCCGCCCGGCACCACACCGCACGGGTTCGAGCCGAAAAAAGAGCAGGCGGAAACCCTCGCCGCCAGCCGGCTCCTCGTCCTGGTTGGATTGGGGATGGACTCCTGGGCGGCCGAGAGCGCCCGGGCCGCCGCCGCCGACTTCCGCGTCGTCCGATTCGCCGACCTCGTCGCCGAGGAACCCGACCACCCGCCAGGACACGGCCACGCCGACCATCAACACGTCGGCGACCCGCACCTGTGGCTCGACCCGGTCCGCACGAAGCGGTTCGTGCGGGCCCTCGCCGAGGTCCTCGCCGAGCTCGACCCGGATCACGCGTCCGGCTACCGGGGTCGCGCGGCGAGCTACGCGGAGAAGCTCGACGAACTCGACGCCGACTACCGGGCCATGGCCGAGAAGGCGGACCGCAAGGCGTTCGTCTCGTTCCACCCGGCGTTCAGCTACCTGGCCGAGCGCTACGGGCTCCGGCAGGAGACGATCGTCGGCCCGCACGGCCACGCCCGGGGCGCCGCCGACATGGAACGAGTCATCGAGTTCGTGAACCAGGAGGGAATCGACGTCATCTTCGCCGAGCCCCAGTTCCCCGAAGACAAGCTCCGGTGGCTGCGCGAGCAGACCGGCGCCGAGGTCGGCCGGCTCGACCCGCTGGGCAACCCGAGCGTCGACGGATACGACAGCTATCTCGCGATGATGCGGTCCAACCTCCGCGCCCTGTCCACGGCCCTGACGGAGGGGACCGATGAGTGAGTCCTCGCACGAACCCCGCGTCAGCCACGAGCACGTCGAGCACGGCGTCGTCTGTATCCATCACGTCTCTTACACGTATCCCGACGGGACGCTCGCCCTGGAGGACATCAACCTGCACGTGGCGCGGGGCGAGACGCTGGCCGTGGTCGGCCCCAACGGCGCGGGCAAGACGACCCTGTTGAGGATCCTGCTCGGGCTGATCGACGGGTACCGGGGCCAGGTCCTCATCGCCGACCGGCCGCCGGAGCGGGCCCAGCAGGACTGCCTCGTGACGTGGGTCCCCCAGCGGAGCCAGCTCAACACCACGTTCCCGGTCACCGTCGGACGGCTCGTGCGGCTCGGCCTGGCCGGAAAGGCGGGCCTGCTGCGCCGGCCGACGAGCGACCAGCTCGACTCGGCCCGCCGGGCGCTCCACATGCTCGAGCTGGAGCGCATCGCCGACCGGCCCATCGGGTACGTCTCGGGCGGGCAGCTGCAGCGGGCGCTCATCGCCCGCGCACTCGCGCCCAAGCCCGAGCTGCTCCTGCTCGACGAGCCGATGGTGGGAATCGACCCGGCCGGGCAGGAGCAGTTCCACGCGCTGCTCGACACGGTCAAGGCCGAGTTCGACGTCACCCTCATCATGGTCTCGCACGACATCCGGGCCATGCTCACCGGCAGCCAGCGCGTCGCCTGCCTCGACCGGACGCTTCACTTCCACGACGTCCCCGAAAAACTGACGCCGGAGGTCCTCGGCCGCGTGTTCCACTACGACGTCGAGGACCTGCCGAACGAACGCGAGCAGGCCGACATCGCCGGGAGGCACGAATGACGATGCTCGCTCTGTCGGTCTGGGCGCGGTTCCTGACGTTCTCGTTCTACCAGCACGCCCTGATCGCCGGCGTGGTGGTCGGCGTCGCCTGCGCCCTGCTCAGCGTGTTCGTGGTGCACAAGCGGATGGCGTTCATCGGCCAGGGGATCAGCCATTCGGCGTTCGGCGGCGTGGGACTGGCCCTGCTGCTGCAACTGTATCTGCCGGCGACAAGGCCGCCGCTCGTCCGCGACGCGATCGTCGCCGCGTTCTGTGTCACGGCCGCCGTGCTCATCGGCCGGCTCACCCGCGGCCGGCGGGTCAGCGCGGACTCCGCCATCGGCAACATCGAACGGAGGCCATGATACCTCGCCACCCGATTCCAAGCCACCATCGCTTGCACTCACGAAGCTAGCCCGTAGGGGCTAGC
>JAWODX010000205.1:0-3023 GCA_046483085.1 Planctomycetota bacterium | reverse complement strand
GTCAGCAGTTCACATTCGCGAACCTCTTCTACGCGTCGAACACCGACGAGCCGCGCAGCTTCGACCTGACGAAGCTCGATGACAGGGCCTCGCTGATCACGGGCGATGAGACGCTCCTCGTCGGCGTTGCCGATGGCGGCTACCGAATCGGCGGGCTGTCGATCGACGGCGGCACCTTCGCTCTGCGTCAGAGCAGCCTGAGCGTCGCCGACACCGAGGCGGTCACGCTCGATGACATGGCCATCTACTCGGGCGACGCGCCGGTCTCGCTGCGGCTGGACCTCGACGAGGGCGGTCGGCTCATCGCTGAACCGGCGGCGCGCACCCATGGCAACGAGACCGCGCCGGTTGGCGACTCGCAGCAGCGGACCGAGACGACGGTGACCCTCGGCGACCGCACGGACTTCGGCGCTGAGCTGCAGCAGGCGGGCAGGCTTGCCGCCGCGGCGGCGGGCGGGGCGCAGCAGCAGGTGGCGCAAACGACGCCCAATGTGACCGCCGCCTGGCAGTTTGACGCCGGCTCGAGTGTCCGCGCACTGGTCGCTGACGGCAACCGCATCGCGCTTGGTACCGAGGGCGGCGCTGGAGTCGTCCTGGACGCGGACGGCCGGGAGCTGTGGCGCATCGACTGCGGCGACCGCGTGAATGCCGTCTCCGCGGGCGACATCAATGGCGACGGCGCCGATGACTTCGTCTTCGCATCCGATGACGCCGCGGTCAGGGCCGTCGATTCCGATGGGAACGAGTTGTGGACGCACTCATTCGGCGGAGATGCGACGCGCGGCGGACGCGAGGGCGAGGTGCGAGACGTACTCTGCAGCGACCTCGACGGCGACGGTCGCGCCGAAGTGGCCGCCAGCCCCAACAATGGCTGGCTGTACATCCTCAGCCCCGACGGCGAGGAGCTGACGCGTTTTGAGGGCAGCGCCGGCTACGCGATCCTTGACGGTCTGCAGGCGCTCGACGTGAACGCCGACGGCCGCAAGACCGTCTTCTCCTTCAGCTCAGATGGCAGCTTCGGCTCGGGCTGGGAGTGCGAGCTTGACGGCACGTCCACTCGCTTCAGCACCGATGGCTGGCCATCTCAAATCCGCGATGTCGCGATGGTTGACTTCACCGGCGATGGTGGCGTTGGCTTTGCGCACGGGACAAGCCGCGGCAACGTCTACTACCGCGAGCCCGCTGACGGGGTGCTGGGCAACCGCAGGGTCTTCGCCGCGGGCTCCGGGCTCAGCGCCGTGGCGGGCCTCAGCCGCGGGGGCCAGCCGGGGCTGGTCGCGGTCGGCCTCGAGATGTCCTACGTCCACGTCCTCGACGCCAACGGTGATCTCGTCTGGAGCGCGCCCACGGGCGCCCCGGTCACCGATCTCGTCTTCACCGGAGGCGACGACCCGATGGTCGTTGTCGGGACCGCCGGCGGCATGGTGCTCTTCTTCGACGATGCCGGCAATCAGATCGGCCGGTTCGTCACCGGCGATCGCGTCAGCGTCGTCGCGGACGGCAACGGTGGCGTGCTGGCCGCCGGCGCTGACGGCATGGTCCGGTCGCTTCGGGTGAGCCGATGACAGGCCGAGATGGCGTTAGCAGGGACGAGCCGGACAGAGCGTCTATCGATATCGAGCAATCGGAGAGCGCAGCCAACCTGGATAGAGAACCAGCGTCGGCTCACTCCCACGCACAAGGAGGAAGACATAATGAGGAAACTGGTGCCCTTCATTCTGTTCGTTTCGACAGGCCTCGCCCTGGCGGCGGTGGAGCCCGGAGAGAATCTGCTTATCAACGGATCGTTTGAGACCGAGCAGCTTGGCTTCCCGATGTTCTGGCAGAAGGGCGGGGACAATACCAGCTACGACCGACCGGCGGGCCGGAGAGCACGGGCGCCGTCGTCTTCAGCAACCCGGACGGACTGGAGGGCGTCAGGGCCACCTGCCGCCAGCACGACCTGCACATCCTCGCGGGCGAGACCTACAGGATGAGCGCCCGGGTCAGGACCGAGGGCTTCAGCAGCGGCCACTGCGGCGTCATCGTGCACAACAGCGGCTGGCACGAGGAGGCCGGAATCAGGTCGCTCCCGGAGAACACCGACGGCTGGCAGCACCTCGAGCAGACCTTCGAGTTGCCCGAGAGCAAGGACGGCTCCTATGGGGTGGCCATCTTCGCAATCAACTACGTCGGCGAAGTGCAGTTCGCCGATGTCACCCTCGAGGCCGTCAGCGAAGGCGCACTGGAGGGCAGCTCGGTGTCACCGGTCCTGCTCGAGCAGCAGCGTCCCCGGCTCGTCGCCTGGGAGCCATTGCTCAACAGGATCCCCCTCGCGGATCCCGAGCTGACCTTCCACTTCTTCGGCGTCCTGGAGCAGCCCCACGCCGAGTATGACTGCGTTTACACCATCGACGGGGAGACGGTCCGCACCTCTCCCCTCACGCCGGAACTCAACAGCGTGGATCTGTCCGGCGTCTCCGCGGGCGATCACGCCCTCGATGTCGCCATCGTCGAGCGCGATACCGGAGAGGAACTCCTTGAGGACTCTTACACGATCACCCTCGTGGCGTCCCCCGAGGTGGACACCTCGGCGCACCGGCGGCTGAACAACCTGGTGACCGAGGTGCTGGCGCAGCCGCTGCAGGCCACTGCCGAGCCGCAGGCGTTCGAGTTCAGCACCACCAGGGACGGATGGGTCTTCATCAAGGTGGAGACCGAGCAGGAGGAACCCGAACTCGATGTCGTCCTGAGAGAAGATGATGCGGTCATCACTGCCGCGACTGATCGCCTTGAGGCATTCCGGGAGATCCCTGCCGGCACACACGACCTCGTGGTGAGCGGTGCAGACTCGGGCGGGAGCATCGTGGTGCGGTCGATCTCCGAGATCTTCAACTACCCGGCGTGCGCCAACAGTAAGGTCCCCCAGAACGGCGAGTATGACTGGGACTTTCACGTCAAGCACATCTTCCCGGCCGTGACCGTCCTCAACGGCGGTTCCGTGCCCGAGGAGCACCGCCCCGAGCTGCGCGAAATGGGCCTCA
>JAWODX010000164.1:0-3994 GCA_046483085.1 Planctomycetota bacterium | reverse complement strand
CAGCGCGTCCAGCAGATGGGGGAGGGCGCGAAGCTGGTCAGTCACAAGATTCGCGACGCCGAGAAGGGCGCGAAGGAGTCGGTCTCGGTCATCGAGGTCCCGCACATCAATAACTTCCGGTATGTCTCGCCCTACCTGGCGAGATACAACTACCCGAAGCACAACGTGCTGAAGTGCCACATGTTTCCGGTGTACGAGACCACGTGGTACGGGCGGATCGCCGGGCAGGTGGCGGTCAAGTTCCAGCCGGCATCGAGCGAGCGCCCGCCGCGCCGCAAGAAGGACGAGCCGCCGCCGAAGGGGCCGACCCCCGTCGACCTCCAGGTCTACCGCGACCTGCAGCCGGTCTTCCAGGACATGATGAAGGGCCTCCAGCTCCGGCTCGTCTTCGAGTCCTACGCGCCGCTCCGCTTCCGACAGTACTATCGCTACCGCGGCCAGCGGGCGGGCACGAAGGAGTACGACCTGATCGACTTCTCCGCCGATGATCTCGACCGACACGGGTTCGAGTTCCTGGGCAACGAGGAGATCATGCTCGAGCTGCTCCGGCTGAAGCTCGGCGGCGGCGACATCCAGGCGACGACCAAGGGCCACGCCGGCAACCTGACCGTCCCCGTCTATCATCCCTCCGGGATCCCCGAGGTCTACTTCCGCCCGTCGCGCCGTTTCTTCGACAAGCATCTCAAGGGGAAGACGCTCAAGTTCACCAAGCGGCAGGGCGGTCCGCGGAAGGCCGACTTCAAGCAGATCGGCTACCACCCGAAGAAGACCAAGCAGGGCGAGGGGAAGTGATGCCCGGCGCGAGGCGGCACGCCTTGCGTGCGGCGACACTCCTCCTGACGGGCTGCGTAGGGCAAACTGGTTATTGCCCGGCGCGGGGTGCCTGGGCCACGGCGTCCGCGAACCGGTCGAGGTCGGCCTCGGTGTAGCAGGCGCGGGCGACGCTGCGGAGCAGGTTGTGGCGCGGCTCGGACGGGTATTTCGCATAGCGGATGACCAGCCCGCGTGACTCGAAGTGCTCGGCGAGCGCGGCCGCCTCGAACTCGTCGCGAAGCTCCATCGCCACGATCGGCGTGCGGTCCGACACGACGCGGATCCCGCGCTCGCGTAGGATCTCGCGCATCCGCCTCGCGTGCGCCCACATCCGGTCGCGGCGTTCGGGCTCGGTCCGGACCAGCTCGACGGCGGCGGCGCACGCGGCAGCGACCGGCGGCGGGAGCGGGCTGCTGCCGGGGGCGAACGGGCCGCGCTTGAACCGCCCGCAGATCTCGGCCCGGCCGATGAAGAACCCGCCGACCACCCCCAGCGCCTTGCTCATGCTCCCCAGCACCGTCGCCTCGTTCGGCTCCAGCCCGCACGCCTCCCACGCCCCGCGGCCGGTCTGGCCCAGGGCGAAGGCGCCGTGTGCGTCGTCGACGAAGAGCTCCGCGTCGACCGAGTGAGCGGCGTCGGCGATCTCGCGCAGCGGCGCCACCTCGCCGCTCATCCCGTAGACGCTGTCGGTGGCGACGACGGCGCGGCCGTCCGACTCCGGGTCGTATGCCGCGAGCTGCCGGCGCAGGTCGGCTGCGTCGAGGTGTCGGAACGTGCGGATCTCCAGCCCCGCGGCGCGCATCCCGTCGAACTGGTTCGCGTGCGACGTCTCGTCGCAGAAGACCACGCCGCAGTGCTCGGCGATGTACTTGTAGTAGACGAGGCCGCCGAGGTAGCAGGCGGAGAGAATGCAGCCGTCCTCGGTCCCCATGAAGCGGATCAGGTCCTGCTCGAGCTTTTCGTGGACCTCGGACCAGCCGAGGAACGACCGGCCGCTGGTCGCGCCGACCCCGTAGTCGTGGGCCACCTGGCACATGATGTCGGCCAGCCGGGGCTCGCCGGCCAGGCCCAGGTAGTCGTTCCCCGCGAAATTGATCGTCTTCATTGTCGTCTCTCCAGGTAGTCCGGGTAGCGAGTTCGGAACGTCGTTCTCGGCTCGATGTCGCACGTCGGGCACGCGTGCTTCAGGTGCTGGCGGCGCATCTGCCACACGTCGAAGGCCTGGACCAGTGTGGCGTCGGCGTGCCCGACCTTCCCGTGGCGCCGCAGCCCGGCCTCGTCGAGCGCCGCGTCCAGCTTCCGGGGCGAGATCGGGCAGCCGCCGTCGCGCCACGCCAGGCCGCGGACCTCGCGCACCGTGCCGTCCCGATCAACGTACCGTTCGGGGCGGGCGAACTGGTCCAGGCACCCGCCGCCCATGGAGATCTCGGCGACGTGATAGGCGGTGCTCGACGTCTGCCGCACCCCGATCGACAGGATGGCGCCGCCCTGCTGGATGACCTTCCCGATCGGGCTGTCGGCGGCCCAGATGCCGGCCTCGAGGTGGCCCGCGCAGAGCTCCTCGGCCTTCGGGCCGATGGCCGCGACCGGGTGGCTCGGCTGGATGCTCCGCACGGCGTCCGGCCGCCGCCACATGGCGTCGGGGATCGCACCGTTCTTCGTCGGCGTGGTCATCGGGTTGTACACGAACGCCTCGTGGTGGTTGAACGAGGGCATGACCAGCGTGCCGGTCCTGCCGATCGCGGCCAGCAGCGCCTCGACCACCGTCCCGGCCCCGCCTCTGACGTGGCCGATCGATGAGAGCGAGCTGTGCACCATCAGGTCCATGCCCTTGCGGACCCCGAGCGCCTTCAGGTCGCGCACCAGGCCCGTCTGGGTGACCACGTCGCTCGGCCGGACCAGGTCGACGTAGCCGAGCTCGTCGTGGGCCTCGAAGTAGGCCGCCACCTGCTCGACGGTCACGTCTTCGCCGCGCTCGCACGCGATCAGCCCGGCGATCTCGGCCAGGTCGCGGACCCCGTCCGACCAGTAGAGCGCCCAGCGGGGCAGGCCGGTCTCGGCGATGCGCCCGGCCACCGGCCCGGGCGCGTTCTCGGCAAACGGGGTGAGCGGGGCCGTCCGTACGGGCACGCGCCCGGCGCCTCTCGGCCGCCGGGCCGTCTTCGTCGGCCGGGCCGCCGCCTTCGCCGCCTCGCGCACGCGCCGCTCGCGGTCCGCCAGGTGCGACAGGATCTCATCCCGGTCGCCGCCCCACATCCACCGCTTCAGCCGCTCCATCGAGGCGTGGTGTCGCGCCGGGATGAAGGCGGCCTCATCGGGGGTGATCTTCTCTTCCTTCCTGTCGAGCCGTGCCAGGGCGCGGTCGGTCTCCCAGTCCGCCAGCTCGAGCAGTTCCGGCGTGGCGGCGTCGGCCAGGAAGTAGAGGTAGCCGGCCATGGCGCCGGCGCAGGCGGCGAGCCCGCGCACGCTGAGCAGATCGGGCGTGTCGGCGGAGCTGTGGTAGGCGTCGAACGCGCCGTTCTTCCCCCGGTCCGTCTCGATGTACCCGCACGGGAAGCCGTACTTCGGATCGGCGATCAGCGTGTCGGGGGTCGACACGAACGGCCCGAGCGAGAGCCGGTAGCCGGGCTTCGTGAGCCGCAGGGCCTTCCGCAGGATGCACGCGCCGAGCGGGTCCACGAACCCGGCGGTCATCGGCGTGGTCGCGTTCCAGCCGAGGCGGCCGTTACACGCGCTCGGCCTCACGCCGACCGAGTCGATGCACACGCCGGCCAGCGGCGTCTTCTCCCGCCACGTGTTCTCGAGGGAGCGGAAGAACCCGTGGCACTCGTAGCCGCTGAGCAGCCGGATCGAGCGCCGCGGGCGCGGCAGCTCACCCGACCCCGCCAGCTCCTCGAGCAGCCGGGCGATCTCCACGCAGACGGCGACGCCCGACGCGTTGTCGACCGCGCCCGGCTCCGAGCTGTGGGCGATGGCCCACGCCTCGTCCTGCGGGTCGTCCCGCCCCAGGACGACACCGCTCACCACGTCGTGGGTGCCCACGTACTTGCGTACGTCCACGTCGATCCTCACCGTGACGCGGCCGTGCTCGTCAAGGAGGCGCCGGAGCTCCTTCCCCTGGTTGGCCGAGATCATCAGGCCGACGATCCGGCAGGCGGCGTGATCCACGTCGATGCCTCCG
>JAWODX010000071.1:0-3167 GCA_046483085.1 Planctomycetota bacterium | reverse complement strand
TCGGCGAGCGCGTTTTCGATGAAGATGCGCGCCTCGCAGTCCTGGATACCCTCGCGGAGCATTTCGAAGGGGGTGGTGGGGATGGCGCCGTTTTCGCCGGGCGCGAGGAAGGCGCTGCGGACGACGAGCTGGCCCCAGGTTCCGAACGCCGGCCAGCGGTTGATGAGGCTGCCGCCGGCGCCGTGTCGGCCGGCGCCGACTTTCGAGCCGGGGTCGATGACGTTCCAGATGTCGCCGCCCAGCCGGCCCACGCCGCGCCGCCCGGCGATCACGTTCCACGGGGTCGTCATCCGATAGATGGCGAGGCCGCGGTGCCGCCAGATGTCGCGGGCGAACTGGGCGCCGATCCGGGCGCCGGGCTCGGCCCGCCAGCCGTAGCGGTGGCCCTGCCACGGCGGCGGCGGGGCGTGTGCGTTCCACACGGTCGTCGCGTACCCGGTCGGCACGCCGTGGATGCTGCTCGAATATCCGTGCCCCTGCCAGACCCACCGGACGCCCGGCGCAATCTTCTTGAAGAACGCGACCTTGTCCTTGCGGATGCCGGTGAAGTCGCCCACCAGCCCGAGCATGACCGCGTGGTTCGGAATGCCGCGTTCGGTCACCCGCTCGATGATCTCCTCGACCACGGGCTTCCAGAACGCCTCGCCCTCCGGCGTGCCGTAGGCGGGGGTGGTCATCTCGGTGACCTCGCCGGTCTCGGGGTCGAGGCGGCTGACGCGCGGCGCCTTGCCGCGGGCGGTGTAGCGGCTCCACAGGTAGAGGACGACGACCTCCGGCTTGCCCTGGTGCTCGACGAGGAGGCCGAGGTAGCGGTCGAACACGGTGTAGTCGCGCCGCCAGCCGTCCCCGGTCCGGACGTGCCGGACCATGGTCTGGCTCTCGCCGAAGTGGGTCCGGTTGAGCAGCCGGACGTAGAAGCTGTCGTTGCCGAGTTGGCCGAGCAGGTCGAGCGACCGCTCCAGGAGCGCGAAGTGCCGGTCCGACCAGAGCGGCACCTTGTACTTGAGGGCGACCGTCTCGGGCGACTGGATCAGGTCGATGAAGCTGCGGTAGTCGGCGGGCTCGGGCAGCGTCCAGTCGTGGACCGTGAGCCGAACCGGGACGGTGACCGGCTCGGCGTCGATGAGGTTGACCCCCTCGATGCCCATCTTGTGGCGGACGGTGAGGGTGCCCCGGTACTCGCCGGGCGCGGCGTCGCGCGGGACGCGGACCTTGACGCAGACGGGCTGCATGGCGGCGTTGTGCCGGCGGCTCACGTCGATCTTCTTCGGCGGCCGGGGGTCGAGGGTGCGGAACGGCCGGGCCTGCAGCCACTCCCGGTTCGAGGTCACGTAGAAGATGCTGACTGCCGACGCCGGGATCGTCCCGATCTCGGCTTTCAGGTCGGTGACCGTCGCTTCGATGTCGACGATCGGCTCGGGACAGGTGAGCACGACCTGGCCGCAGTACGCGCCGCCGCGGGCGCCGACGAGCCGCATGGGCCGAAGCGGCTCGCACCGGTCCCCGTAGGCATCGGCGGAGATGTTGACCATCATCGGATGGACCCACGCCTGCCGCTCCTCGGGCCGGCTGACGTTGGGGACGGCGTTCGACCGCGCCGCGTCGCCTGTCCTGGTGCGGACCGTCGCGGCCAGGAGCACGGCGTGTCCCCACTGGACGTCGGACCCGATCATCACCTTGCGGATGGGCGCGCGGTGGACGGCGATGGCGACGACGTTCGTGCCCTTGCGGAGCATGTCGGGCGGGACGTCGGCGACCACGCGTCGGACCCGCTGTCGGCGGATGTACCCACCGAACTTCTTGTCGTCGAACCCCACGGCCGGCAGGAGCGAGCCGTTCGGCTGGACGTAGGCGCTCTTCGGGTACGGGGCGGCGGGGGTGTCGACGGTCAGCTCGCCCTCGGGCAGGTGGCGTCGGGCCAGCTCCCGGCCGTTCAGGTAGGCGACGGCGCCGCCGATGTATTCGACGGCGAGCTGGAGGTCGTGGCAGCCGGCGGGGTCGTCGACGGCGAACTTGCCGCGGACGCAGACGAGCTCCTGGTCGCCGGCGTTTCCCGGGTGCCAGAGGGAGCCCCGGCTGCGGGTGTACATCTGTCCGAAGACGCCGCGGCCGCGGAACCAGTCGCTGTCGTCGAACTCGGGGCCGGCCCAGCCGGGCGCCGGTGCGGGCGTGGCGAAGACGGGATGGGGCTTGCCGGTCTCGTACGTCTCGCGGCGCCGGCGGTCGGGCCGGCGCCGGAGCGGCTCGAGCGTGTCGTCGTCGGCCGCCATCCGGGCGGTCTTCCATCGCTGGAAGTAGCGCCAGTAGCCGGTGTGCGTGTGCTGGACGTGGCTCTTCGGGTCGCCGTGGATGTTGACGACCTTTTCGACGTGCGGCGCGGCGGCGCGGCGCTTGGTCATTCCGTAGCCGGACCGGACGCGGGCCGCGAGGAGTGCGGCGTGGCCCCAGGCCTTTCGCTTCGGGTCGGCCAGGAGCTCGGCGACGGGCGCGCGGTGGACGGCGACGGCGACGACGTTCACGCCGTCCTTGAGCTGGGCGGGGCGGATGGGCAGCTCGAGCGTCCGGCGGCGGCCCTCCTCCAGCGTCTGGAATTTCGGCTTGACGTACGCGCCGCGCGGGTACGGGTCGGCCGGGGTGTCGAGCGAGAGGTCGCCCTCGGGCAGGTGGCCGCGGCCGAGCTCCTCGCCGTTCAGGTAGACCACGACGCCGCCGTGGTAGACGAGCTGGACCTGGAGGTCGGGGCAGGCGGCCTTGTTCTTGACGTCGAATCGCGCCCGGGCGCAGATGCACTTCATCCAGGCCGGGTTGCCCGGGTCCCAGACGGTCGCGCGGCGCGCCTCATCGGGATGGCCGTAGACCCCCTGCTGCTTCGGCCAGGCGCCGTCGTCGAAGTCGGGCCGGACCCAGTCGTCGGGCGGGCCCGGGGCCGGGCGGACGGGGATGGGCTGCCGCTTCCGGTCGGGATGTCGCGGGTCGGGCTTTTCGAGCAGCGGCCGGAAGGACCCGTCAGCCTTGCGCAGGTGGGGGACCTGGGACGCCGTGAACACGCGCCAGTGGCCCTCCTGATTGTCGACGACGGTGTTCAGTTTGACGCCGCGGGCGTGGGCGGCGGGGCACAAGGCAGCGGCGAGCACGGCCACGGTGCCGAGGGCAGGTCGATGCATCGG
>JAWODX010000045.1:0-2554 GCA_046483085.1 Planctomycetota bacterium | reverse complement strand
GCTCGTCTTCGTGCCCGAGAAGGGCAAGCACATGACGACCGCGACGTCGCGAAGGCGGACGGGGAGGATGCCCCGCCCGTAATAAGCCCGCTGGAAATCGAGCGGGTCGGCCCCGTGGGGGACCTTGCACATCTCGCCCTTGCCCGCGAACGGGTGGGCGGGATCGGCGTCGGCCCGGTCGCCGGCCAGGTAGAAGACGAGGCAGCCGTCGGCGTCGGAGTATTCGAAATGCCCGCGAGGCGCTTTCAGGTAGGTCACCTGGTGCCGGCCGCCGGTCGCCTCCGCATCGGGCAGCATCTTCTCCTCGAACACGACGACCGCGCCCTCGAACGAGTCGTCGGGGTTCATCCGCCGCATGTAGACCTTGCAGCGGCCGATGTCGACGACGGGCTCGCCGAGCCGGACCGCCGTCAACTGCTCCCACGGGTTGGTCGCTCTCAGCCGGGCATACTGGTCGAACCGGGTCTTTGGGACGACGTAGTGGTTGAGGAGCCCACAGAAGGCGGAGAGCAGGAGTGCGGTGGCCGCCGCCGGGCCGAGGACCATCCACAGGTGGCCTCCCGAGGCGCGGACCGCGGTCAGCTCGTTCGTTTCGGCCATCCGGCTGTACGTCATGACGCAGGCGACCACGAACGCGGTGGGGATCGTCCAGGTCATCGCGTAGGGGATCATGAGGGGAACGCACCGGAGGAGCAGTCCGACGGGGATGCCCTGGCGGACGGGTTCGACGACCGCGCGCAGCACCATCAGGAAGGTCAGTGCCGCGAGGGCAAGGCCGAAGGTCAGCCACAGCTCGGCCAGAACGTACCGTTCGAGCCGGGTCATCGAAACGAACTGTTTGAGGCGGTCGCGGGTCACTCAGTCATGCTCGGCATGGTATGGTTCGGGCGATTCCGCGGCCCGGGGCAGATCCTGCCGGGGCGCCGCGGTCCCGGCGTACATCCGCGCCATCTGCTCGGCATTATCCCGGATCCGGTCGCGGAGTTCCGGCGGCTCGAGCACCTCGGCGTCGGGGCCGTACTGCATGATCCACCAGCCGATCTCCCGGATCCCGCGCACGTGGACCCGGTAGACGATGTCGCCGCCGGGGCATTCCTCGATCGACTGCCCCGGCCGGGGCGCCCGATCGCGGATGAGGTCGGCCACGCGTCGGCTGAACCGGACGGCGACGTTCACCGGCGGGCCGCCGAACACCTCCCACCAGCCGCGGGTGTATTCCTCCAGCGAGAAGTCCCGGGGCGGGGGGAAATGGAGCGGGGTATAGAGCACGGAGCGGACGCGGCTCAGGCGGAACTTGCGCACCTCTCCGCGCCGGTGGCACTTGCCGATCAGATACCACGAGTGCTTGCGAAAGATCAGGGCGTACGGGTCGACCTCCCGCTCCGACGTCTTGGCCGAGGAGCGCGAGTAGTAGCGGATGCGCACGCGCCGGCGCTCGGTGACCGCGTCGTGGAGGCGGCGGAAGGTCGGCCCTTTCGGCGTGGCACTTCGGACCTGGATCCGGTTGCGGGACGCCGGGGCGGAGAGCTTCTCGCGGACGTCGGCCGGCAGGCCGGCCAGCAGTTTCGCCCGAAGCACGGCCTCCGGCGCCTCCCCGTTCTCATGTCGGAACAGGTGGTCGGGGTAGAGCAGTCCGAGGACCTCGTCCGGCGAGATCGAGATGGATTGGAGCGCCGGGCCGCGGGCGATCTTGTACCCGTCGCCCTCGAAGTAGATGGGGATGCCGGCGGAGATCAGCGCCCGGATGTCCTGGTGAATCCGCGTCTGGGAGATGCCGAAATGCTCGGCGAGCGCCGTCGGCCGCCAGTCGGGCCGCGACTGGATCAGCAGCACCATCTCGATCAGGCGCGACAGGCGTTTCTTCTTCTTCTTCACAACCGCGAATCCCGCAGAGAGCTCGCTCGGCGTTCGGGCCGCGCACTTCTTCGGAGTGATCTATGCTACCGGGGCCGCCGGACGGCGTCAAGGATGGCGGGGGCCAAATCATCGCCACGTGGAGGCGGTGGGGAGGCGCGTTCACGGGCGTCGCGGGGAGCGACTGTTCCGGGAACCGGCCCGGCCTTGCAGGTGTTGCGGGGGTGCGTCAAGATATGATGGTCGCGGCAAAGGCGGTCGTCCGTAGCCAATGGTCGGGGCACACGATCCGGAACGGCTTCGCGTTCCGGTCATGTCCCCCGGCTTCGCGTTCCGGTCACGTCCCCCCGCCCCGCGTCGGGCTGCGGGCACCATTTCGCATGGCGGTCTGGTGCTGGAGATCGCCGGCGGCGGACCCGGGGGACAGGTACCGGCCTGGCAGGACGCAGCCCGCTTGACAGGCGAAGGCTGCAAGCCGCTTCCGCAACAGCGGAAGTGGATCGCTACGTCTCCCCAACCCACTTGACGGACCCGTGCGCGGACCGCGCGCCGAGGGTGCATCAAGATATTGTGCTTGCGACGGGCGCGTCCAGTCCGGGAGTTGGGCCTCATGGCATCATGTTGATTTCCCAGGTGGGAAATCAGCATGATGCTCCCGGCGCGGGAGGATCGGGGGGACATGTAGCGGCCTGGCAGGCCG
>JAWODX010000554.1:0-2927 GCA_046483085.1 Planctomycetota bacterium | reverse complement strand
GGTCGAGCGGCCCGGCCGCGACCCGGATCCGTTCGAGCCACTGCCGCTGGAGCAGGTTTCCCGTCACTTCCTTCCGCTCCGGGGCCAGTACGAACGGCCGGTCTTCGTGGCGCTGGGGCAAGCGCGGCAGTTGATGGGGCCGATCCTGGCGCACGCATCCCGCGACGGGCTGGAGATCGTCCTGGAGGAATGGGCCACCCAGAAGGACGAACGGGGGCCGCTGCCCGAGAACGTGACCCTGCCCTCGACCTTCACCGAGAAGGGCGATCCCCATCTGCCTGCCGACCCCGTCGACGCCGTGTTCTTCCTGGACAGTTATCACCTGCTCTTTCACGGGGAGACCCTGCTGGCCCAACTCCACGAGCGGCTGGCGCCGGCCGGGTGCGTCTACGTGCTTGACCGGAAAGCCGAGAAGCCGCTGTCCCGGCGGGAGGCGAGCCACCGTCGGAGGATTCGGGCGGAGACCGTCAAACAGGAGATGGCCGAGGCGGGCTTCTCCCTCTGGTTCGAGGGGCCGGCGCCGGCCTCCGACCGTTTCCTGCTCGTCTTCGGCAAGACCGACGCCAAAACGGTCCGGCCGGAAGACGATCCGTTCGTGGCCGGGCCGCAGATTCGCGGGACGCCCGCGCAGTGGCTCCGCGAGAACGGGTGGCGCCTGCGGGGCTTGCGGACCGTCGATGGGAAGGTCGTCCCGTTCTCGGAGCGGGCCCGCCGGGCGACACCGGAGGTCGTCTCGCCGGCATCCGGCGCGAAACGAGTCCTGAGCGTTCCGGACGAGCGGCTCCGGCTCGTGTTCGAGAAGCAGGGCGACGCGTACGCCTTGACCGACGGTCATTCCTCGGCCGAGTAGTACGACGACGCCACTTCCCGCGCGGCGGGTTTCCTGACCCGCCGCGCACGGCTAAGATGCGCGTTTTCGGCGCGGTGGGTCGGGAGACGCACCGCGCGGAATGCGCGGCCTCGGCTCGGCGCCCCGCCGCACGGGCTCGCGTCACCGTTTGGCCCAGTGCTTCAGCACGATCCGGCCGTCTTTCAGCGCGACGGCCTGGTCGCCCACGACGACCGTCTCGCCGTCGGCCTTCGGCGCGGGCTCGCGTCCGCTCGTCACGAAGTGGAAACTGAAGGTGCGCCCGCCGGCCTCGACGGTCTTGCCCGCCTCACCCGTGCCGGTCAGGACGAGCATCGCTTCGGCGCCGGAGGCCTCGGAGAAGTCGACCGCCAGGCATCCGCCGCCCTCGACGGCGACGACGGCGGACCCGTCGGCCGCCGCCTCGAAGTGCGTGACCTTGCCCCGCAGGTTCCCCCACGTCTCCTTCTTGCCGAGGCCCAGGATCCAGACGGGGCCGATCTCGTGCCTCTTCGTGTGTTTCCGCGGCCGCGTCGTCAGCACCGAGACGACGATGTCGTTGTGGTCCTGCCAGCGGTTTCGCATGAGGCACCAGCCGAACTTATGGTCGCAGACGGCCTGCGGGATGCACTCGGCCGGGTTGGCTTCTTCCATGCCGAACGGCCAGTTCACGAACGCCAGGACCGTGTGATGCGGGTACGGGCTGATCGTGTCGAACGGGGCGCCCGCCTTCTCGTCGTGCTCGCGGAAGAAGTGGTTGTAGAACCACAGCCATGCGGCCTTCTGGCGCGGGGTGGCCACGCCGAACCCGAGGCCGAAGTATCCCCCCCCGCTCACGCCCCGCCGCGACCAGACGTTGTGCGGATAGCCGTCGCGGCTCGGGAAGAACGTCCGACCGTCGCGGACCACCGTGCCGAGCATCCACTTCAGGCTCATCCACTGGGCGTGCGGGCGGGGGGTGACGAAGTCCTTGCCGGCGGCCACCCGCCACGCCTGAAGGGCCGGCAGGAACGCGATGTGCGACGACATGCTGCCCGTGCCGTCGCCCTCCGTGAAGTACCCGCCGTCGCCCCAGCCCTCGGTCATGAGGCGGATCATGGCCTTCTCGCTGGTTTCGAGCAGCGGCCCGATTTTGCCCATGTCCACGCCGGGGTCGTGCATGATGGCCAGCAGCGCCAGCGCCCCGCCGCCCACCTGCATCCCCCAGTGATTGCTCCGCGGATTGTGCCGCGAGCCGCGCACCAGTTCCGCCAGGCTCTTGTTCCGGCCGCGGTCGTAGTCCTGGATGGCCAGGGCCACCTTCCGGCGGTAGGCGTCGTCCCAGCCGTCGTAACAGAGGTCGTAGCCGACGGCGTACCATCCGAGCGACGGCCCGGCGCGCAGGGCCCCGTTGGGGTTCATGAAGGAATAGCGGCTGTCGTGGTTCGGCTTGCCCTGGAAGGCCCACTCGAAGCATTCCCGGCCGAGGTCGGCGTACTTCTGCTCGCCGGTCAACTGGTGGAGGAGGCCGAAGCCGGCGGCGTGCGACATCGTGTAGACGCCGTCGGGGAAGTCGCGGCTCTTGCCGGGCGGGGCGGGCATCGTGTCGCCGCCGCCGAGGACGACTTTCAGCCGCTCGAGGATGGCCCGGCCCTCGGGCGTGGCGGCGCGGGCGCGAAGGTCGGCCAGGTCCGCCTCCCGGAAGAACAGCCGTGGATGTTCCCCCGGCCGGACGGGCTCGAAGCCGGGTACGGGCGCCGGCCAGGGGCCGTCCTTCGCCCGCGCGCTCGCCGCCGGGGCGAGCAGGCACGCCGTCAGCGCCGCCGCCAGGATGAGGGTCCGCTGCGCCGCACGCGATGGGCCTGTCCATGCCATGAGCCGGTCCTCCCTTTCACCTCGCTCGGAACCTGCGTCACGAAAACGTGTTAGTCCGTATAGTACACGTCCGGTTCACGCAAGCCAAGCGCCGAGCGCGTCCGTCGGGACGCGGGAAAGGAGCGGGTGGATGGGTCGAGCCTCCCGTCGATGGAAGGCCGTTCTGGTAGTTGGATTCCTGATGGCGAGCGCGGCGTGGACGGGGACCGCCGGCGCCGGCGTCGAC
>JAWODX010000551.1:0-3290 GCA_046483085.1 Planctomycetota bacterium | reverse complement strand
AAGAAGTTCGAGCGGGTGCACCGCGGCTACCTGGCGGACCTGGCGGAGGAGTTCGCCGGCCGAAAAGTCAAGGGCGAGGTCACGGTGGTCATCGCGGGGAACCACCCGAAGTTCCGGCGCGACGCGCCGGGCGAGGCTTGACAGGCGGTCGGCGGCCCGGTACACATAATCCCCGGTCCGAGTTCATTCTTTCGAGGAGATGGCCGTGGCAGACAAGCTGAAGTTCGCGGTATGTGGGTACGGCGGCTCGTTTCACATGGGGCGGCGACACGCCACGTGGCTGCAGGAGGCGGGGGCGGCCGAGCTGGTCGCGGTCTGCGACCCGGACGCCGAGCGCCAGGCGGCGGCGCAGGAGGATTTCCCCGGCATCGAGACCTACGACGATCTGGACACGCTGCTGTCGGACTCGGCCGCCGAGCTCGTCTTCATCGTCACGCCGCACAATCTCCACGCGCCCCAGGCGATGACCTGCCTGCGGGCCGGGCGGCACGTCGTGCTCGAAAAGCCCATGTGCCTCAGCACCGTCGAGGCGGACGAGATGATCGCGCTCGCCAGCGAGAACGACCGGATGGTCACCGTGTTCCACAATCGGCGCTGGGACGGCGACTACCTGGCGATCAAGAAGGTGATCGAGAAGGGGCAGATCGGGGAGGTGTTCAGCGTCCGCGGGCAGCAGACGCGGTTCGGGATGCGGACCGACTGGTGGCGTGCGAAGAAGGCGATCACCGGCGGGACCATGTACGACTGGGGCGTGCACATCACCGACTGGGTGCTCGGGCTGGTCCCGTCGAAGATCGTGAACGTGACCGGCTTCTCGCACAAGCGGGTCTGGCACGACGCCGACGTCGAGGACGAGGTCTGGGCCATCATCCGGTTCCAGAACGGGGCGGTCGGCGAGGTGCTCCTGTCGCACATCCGCAACCTTCGGCAGCAGCGGAAATGGGAGATCATGGGCACCGAGGGGAACATCACGTTCGACTGGCGGGCGCGGAACCTCGAGGTCACCACCCACCGGGACAACCGGCTGACCACCGAGTACGTGCCGACCGAGTCGACCGACTACAGCCCGTTCTACGAGGGGGTGCTGGCCTGTGTGCTGGAGGGGGGCGATCCGCCGGTGGCGCCCGAGTCGGCGGCCCGGGCCATCGCCGTGATCGAGGCGCAGATGAAGTCCGCCGAGTCGGGGCAGCCTGTCGAGATCCCCGGCGAGTGACCGCCGGCTGCCTCCCGCGGCCCGGGAGAGAGGAGGGGCGATGCCTGACAACTTCGTTCTGCGTGTCGCGGCCGCCGCGCTGCTGGTCGCGTCGGCCGCGTCGGCGGCCGAGGACTTCGAGCCGGAGGAGGTCGAGCCGGAAGAGATCGCCGAACTGTTCGAGCGGATGAACAACGGGGCGCCGCTGGGGCCGGAGCAGCTCCGCCTGTTGAACCGCCACGCGCGGCGCCGGCTCTTCCGCGTCCGCTGCAACGAGCTCGAGGGGGCGCGCTTCGCGCTCGCCGAGCTCCAGCTCAAGGCCGACCGCCCGGAGGCCGCGATCAAGACGCTTCGCACCCTGGCCGGCGACACGAAGTCGGCCGACGTGCGGAGCGCCGCCCGGTACGATATCGCTCGTATCTACCGGCACGTGATGCGCGACAAGGCCAAGGCGAAGGCGGCGCTCCAGGCGGTCGAGGGCCGGTTTGCGCCGTACGCGAGACGGGAGCTGCTGGCCCTGCTGGAAGGCCAGGCCAAACCCGGCGAGGCCATCGCCTATCTCCAGAAGGCCGTGAAGGAGGCGAAGGAGAAAGGCGAGAAGCTCGCGCTCCTGCGCCGGCTCGCCCGCTTCTGCCAGGACCGCGGGCGCACCGAGGACGCGATCGGCGCGCTGCGCCAGATCTCGGACGCGTTCACCGAGAACGACATCCAAGGCATGCGCCGGGCGGCCGTGGTGCGCGTCGAGAAGGCGTTCCAGCGGGCCCGGACCCTGTGGCGGCACGAGCGCGGCGAGGAAGCCGACCGGACGCTCCACCGCGTGAGCATCTGGATGGGCCAGCTTGCGGCCGCAGGGCGGACCGAGGAGTTCCACGCGGCCCGGCGGGCGTTCGAGCGGATCGAGCGCGAACTCGAAGCCGCCGAACGAGCCGAGCAGGGAGCAGAGGAGGAGTTCGAGGACGAGGAGTGACCTCCGTCCCTCGGCCGGGCGGGATGCGGCGCGAGCTCGGCAAGCTGCCGGGCTTCACCGTTGACCGTGGACGCTCGCCGCGTCCGGGCGCGACCGGCCCGGACGCATTGGCATCCGTAGAGATCGAAGGGCCTCTTCCGGAGCGACACGTGGCGCATCAGGTGATCGGGCTCGGCGAGATCCTCTGGGACATCTTCGGCGAGGAGAGGCACCTCGGCGGCGCTCCCGCGAACTTCGCCTATCACGTCCACGCGCTCGGCGACCGCGGCATCCCGGTCAGCCGGGTCGGCGCCGACGAACTCGGGCGCGAACTGCTCGACCGTCTCGGCCGACTGGGCGTTCCCACCGAGTTCATCCAGGTCGATCCGCATCACCCGACGGGGACCGTCGTGATCCGGCTCGACGACGCCGGGCAGCCCGACTTCAACATCACCCCGGACGTCGCCTGGGACTACCTCGAGCTGACCGACGGCCTGGAGCGGCTGGCCGAGCGGGCCGACGCGATCTGTTTCGGCACGCTGGCCCAGCGGAGCCCGATCTCGCGCCGGACGGTGCGGCGGCTGCTCGGCGCGGCAGGCCGGGCGCTCATTGTCTGCGACCTCAACCTGCGCAGCGAGCTGATCGACCTCGGCCCCGACGACGCGGCGGGGATCGACACCGTCGCGGGCTCGATGGGGCTGGCGGACGTGCTGAAGCTGAACGAGCAGGAGCTCGCCACGCTGGCGGGCGCCTTTCGGCGGCAGGAGGGCGGCGAGGCGCTCGCCCGGTGGCTGATAGAGAAATTCCATCTCCGACTCGTCTGCCTCACCCGCGGTGCCGGGGGCTGTGTGTTGTACGGCCCCGAGGGGCGGACCGAGGAGCCGGGGATCGAGGTGGACGTGGCCGACACCGTCGGGGCGGGCGACGCGTTCACGGCGGCCCTGGTGCACGGGCTGCTCGCCGGGCGCCCGATGGCGGAGGTCGCCGCGTTCGCCAACCGGGTGGGGGCATACGTCGCGTCGAGGCCCGGGGCGACGCCGCCCCTGGACCGGTCCCGCCTGCCGCGCTGATCCGGTCTCGGATGCGTCAAAATCTTATGGTTGCGACGGACGCGTCCAGTCCAGGAGTTGAGCCTCGTGGCATCATGCTGAT
>JAWODX010000539.1:0-4567 GCA_046483085.1 Planctomycetota bacterium | reverse complement strand
GGACGTGACGCTGGTGCCCCATCGGTTCGGGCCGCACGTGGTCGCCCGAATGGCGGACCGACAGGAGTTCGAGATCCGCGCATTCGACGCGGGGACCGGGAAGCCGCTGGCCCGGCTGAAGCGGAAGGGCGTCGGACCGTTCGGCGTGCACGGCCGCGTGTCGGTCACGGTGCAGGACGGCCGGCTCATTCTGCTCAGCCGGGACCAGCTCGCCTATTGATAATGCTCCGTGGGTCGCCGGCAGGTGCCACACCGCGAGGAACACGACCCAGACGAGCCGCCGACCGGCTTCATCGGCCCGTGCTTTCCGCTTGAGCGGGCGCAGGATGCGTGATAGCATTTAGATTAGTCGACGTCTTCCTACCGGCGCTTGGTGTATCTATGAACCTGCGAGGCAATGTTCGCATGGGGGCACGCTCGCTCATCCTTCCCGTCCTGCTCGTGGGCCTGTGCTCGGCCGCGGCAGCCGGCGAACGGCAGAACGTCGTCGTCGACAATAAGCAGGGCCAGTGGCGGGTATTCACCGCCTACGAGACCCCGGTGCTGACCACCGCGGACGGCAAGAAGGTCCCGTTGCTGGAAGAGCCGAACCCGAGGGCGCCGGACCGGAAACGGAAGCCGGTCCCATTCGAAAAGGCCGCGACACCGCCCGCGGAGTGGGTGCAGCCGGACTTCGATGCGTCGAGTTGGCCGCGACAGACCGGCGTGTACGGGGCCGCCAGCGGACACGTTCGGAAGGGCCGCCCGCAGACGATCTGGGACCGGTCGCCCAACCCCGCCGACTACAAGCTCTTCTGCCTCCGCGGCCGGTTCGAGACCGACAAGCCCGGTGCGTGCACCGACCTGAAGGTCGAAGTCGAATACCACGGCGGCGTGATCATCTACGTCAACGGCGAGGAGATCAAGCGGGACCATCTGCCGGCCGGGGAGATCGGGCCGCATACCGAGGCCGACGGATACTCGAAGGACGCCTACATCAAGCCCAAGTTCGAGACACTCGCCGACGTCCGGCTGCGGAAAACCGCCGCGCTCGTCCGGCCGAAGATGCTTCGGAAGGGCGTGAACGTGGTCGCCATCGAGGTCCACCGTGCCGAGATCAGCGACTTGATGGACTCGCTCGACATGCTGACCTGGGGCCACGCATACGTGAAGCGGGCCGTCGTCTACTCCGCCTACGGGATGACCACCGGGAAAATCGCGAAGCCATACGTCCGCGAGCCGGGCGCCGAGCACGGCAAGCCGAAGAGCCACCTGCTCAGCACCCGCCGCGGGTACTGGCGAGTGTTCTCCCAGTGGCGGGCCCCCGAGACGGTCAGCCCCGAGGGCGAGGTCCGGCGGCTCCGCAAGAAGCCGAACAAACGCGAGGGCGAGACGTACGAGACACAGCCGCCGGTCGAAGCGTTCGCTATGGAGCCCCCGCCGGCGGGCTGGACGAGGCCCGGCTTCGACGACGCGGGCTGGGCGCGCACCCGCGGCGAGTTCGGCCTGCGGTACCGATGGCGAAAGCACAGCGTCTGGGAGCCCGGCAACGTCACCGAGCAGGCGCTCCTGTGCGCCCGCGGCAAGTTCGAAGTCACCGACCCCGCGCGGTGCGAGGACCTGGCGGTCGTCGCCGATTACGTCGGCGGCCTCGTCGTGTACGTCAACGGCCGCGAGCTCGCGCGCAAACATCTGCCCAAGGGCGAATTGGCACTGACGGCGCCCGCGACGCCGTACCCGAAGTCGGCGTACTTCCGGCCCAACGGCAAGCCGCTGCCGCAGGCAGCATTCGACCACAAGAAGTACGGCGATCTGCTCCGGTCGCAGCGGGTCCGGCAGCTCACGGCGAAGATCCCGGCCGACCTGCTCCGGAAAGGCGTGAACGTGATCGCGTTCGAGGCGCACCGCGCGCCGGTGCTCGAGGTGGCGCTCGACGTGCGCGCCTGGGGCCACGTCGGGCTGTTGCGGGCGACCGTCCGCTCGGCCGGCAGCGACGCGTCGGCGACCGGGGCCGTGCCGAACCTCGCCCGGCCGGTCGAGCCCCAGCTCTGGGCGCCCTCTCCCCAGGAGACGGTCGTCGCGTCCGACTTCGGCGACCGATGCGAGTGGGTCGAGCGGGTCTCGATCGTCGGCGTCCGGAACGGCGTCTTCTCCAGCCGGGTGGTCCTGTCGGCCACCGAGACGCTGAAGAGCCCGGGAGCGGAGTTGACGGAATTGAAGATGGCGGACGGGACCGCTTTGCCGAAATCTGCGGTTCGCGTTCGCTGGGCCCGCCCGGCCGTCGAACCGCGGTCGGTCCGCGCGAAAGCCGGGGAGACGGTCAACTCGTGGGCGCCTCCGGACCGGTATGACGCGCTGCTCGACGAGTTCCCCGACGAGATCAAGGCGGAGAAGATAAGGTCGGGAGGAGGGCGAGCACTGCGGAAGTTCGTGCACTACGAGGGTCTGGTCGATTCCGTGCTGGTGCCGATCTGGGTGACGGCCCGGATCCCCGCCGACGCCCGGCCGGGCGTCTACGAGGGGACGCTGACCGTCAAGGCCGAGCTCGCCGGCATCTACCCGCCGAAACCGGTCTCGTTCCAGGTGCCGGTCCGCATCCGCGTCATCGGCTGGACGATGCCGGACCCGGAGCGCTTCCGCGTGCGGACCATGGGGTTCCTCTCGCCCGAGGGCGTCGCCCGGTACTACGACGAGCCCTTCTGGACCGACCGTCACTTCAAGCTGATGACCCGGTCGCTCGAGCTGATGGCCGAGATCGGGTCGGAGCGGGCCGTCCTCAACATCTGCGAGCATGCCCGCAGCCAGTACAACGAACAGTCGATGATCCGGTGGATCAAGCAGGCGGACGGTTCGTACAAGTATGACTTCTCGATCGTCGACCGCTACCTCGAGATGATCGACAAGACGGTCGGCACGCCGGACCCGCTGCGCATCAACGCCTGGGGCACGCTGTATTGGGACAAGAAGGCCAAGGAGTTCCGGTGCAAGGGCGGTGGCACAGTCACGGCGCGCAATCCCAAGACGGGGAAACTCTTGTCGGACGACGCCCCGCTGCCGAAGCGGGACGCGGTGGGCTTCTGGAAGCCGGTCCTCACGGCCCTGCGGGACCGTATTGTCAAGCGTGACTGGCTCGACCGGACCGCGTTCGGCGACACCCAGTACGCCGGCTCTCCGCATCCGGAGACGGTGAGCTTGATCCTGGCGACGTGGCCAGAAGCCATCGGTTACAGCACCCAGCACGGCACCGCCGGCACGTGGCGGGGCGTGAAGAAAGGCGAGGGCGTCCCCGCCCGCTACTCGGAGTGCGTCTGGAGCGAGGGCCGGGTCGGACGCCGGCGCTACGAGAAGCTCCTGACCCCGAACCGGCACCATCGCGCCTGGTGCACGTTTGCGCGGAATCGACATCACGAGGCGGTCGCACTCCAGGTCTATCGCCAGCTCCCCCAGGAGATGATCATGCGCGGGATGGACGGCGTCGGGCCGTTCGGCGGCGACCTCTGGCCCATCCGGCGAAAGAAGAGCGGGCGGTGGTATAACGTCTCGGGCAACAGCGCGCTCGGCCCCGGCTGCAGCACGCGGGCGATCCTGGCCCCCGGCCCCGACGGCGCCGTCGCCACCGAGCGGTTCGAAAAGTATCGCGAAGGCGTCCAGCTCTGCGAGGCGGTCTTCTTCCTCCAGCGGGCGCTGAACGCGGGCAAGCTGCCGAAGAGGATGGCCGAACGGGTGGACGCGACGCTCGACTGGCGATCACGGCGGTTCCTCCGTCTCTACGGCCGGGCGCGGTTCAAGGTAGCGCTCTACTTACCCGCCGCGCCGCCGCCCGAGGCGGACCACGAGCTCTACGAACTGTGCGCCGAGGTCGAAGCTCAACTGAAAAAGAATAATCGCTGATCGCGGACCGGCGCGGTCAGCCCCAACGGAGATAAACAATGATCCGACGACGATACCTGCCCACGGCCGCCCTCTCAGTCTTCCTGGCCGCCCTGTTCGCGACCGCCGCGCCCGGGCACGCGGCCGAAACCTTCGAGTTCGCCGAAAAGCCGTCGGTCACGGTGGAAGGCGACGACGTGACCATCACGTTCTCGGTGAAGGAGTACTGCGACGCGACGGTCGCCATCGAGGACGCCCAGGGCGCGAACCTGCGGCACCTGGCCTCCGGGGTCCTCGGCGAGAACGCTCCCGAACCGTTCCAGAAGAACTCGCTGCGGCAGACGGTCGTCTGGGACGGGAAGGACGACCGGGGCCGGTACGTCGACGACAAGGGCTCGGTCGTGGTCCGCGTCTCGCTGGGGCTGAAGGCGCGGCTCGAGCGGGAGCTCTTCTGGTCGCCGAAAAAACGCACGCGGTCGGTGAAGTACCTGAGCTCCGGACAGGCCTTGCTGGCAGTGGGCCGGGAGGGGCTGTACGTCTGCGACGGCCTCAATGGGGATCACATCCGGCTGTTCGATTTCGACGGAAACTACGTCCGAACGATCTATCCCTTCCCTCACAACAAGATGATGGGCGACGAGGTGGAGGGCCTGGATTGGCGGACGTTTCCGCAGGACGGGAAGCGGCTGCCCACGAAGCGCACGGCGGACTACCACAC
>JAWODX010000500.1:0-5506 GCA_046483085.1 Planctomycetota bacterium | reverse complement strand
GGGGAGCAAGAGCGTGACGTTCACGCCGGAGCTCGCGGCCACTGCCGAGTACGAGGTCTTCATGTGGTATCCGTCGAGTGCGGAGTACTACGGTCCGGACGTGCCGGTCGATATCTTGCACACGAGCGGGACGGACACGGTCCTGATCGACCAGAGCACCCCGGGCGGGGCGTGGGAGTCGCTGGGCGTCTATACGTTCGACGCGGGGACGTCGGGGAGCGTGACCATCCGGAACGACGGGACGAGCGACTACGTCGTGGCGGACGCGGTGAAGTTCACACCGATCCCCACGGACCCGCTGCCCCCGGAGGCGGCCGACGACGCGTACGACGTCGAGGGCGACACGACGCTGACGGTCGACGCCGACTCGGGCGTTCTGGCAAACGACAGCGACCCGAACCGCGACGCGCTGACGGCGGTCCTGGACGCGGACGTCTCGCACGGGACGCTGACGCTGAACGCGGACGGGTCGTTCAGCTACACGCCGGCGGCGGGGTACGAGGGGACGGACACGTTCACGTATCACGCCGAGGACCCGGGCGGTCTGACGAGCGACCCGGCGACAGTGACCCTGACGGTCAGCCCGGTAGCGGCGGTGGAAGTGGTGATGGAGGACTCCGACGCGACCGGGGTGACGGTGGTCGGCGACTGGAAGACGGACACGTTTGTCTCCGGCTACTACGGCACGAGCTATCTCCACGACCGCAATGGCGGCAAGGGGAGCAAGAGCGTGACGTTCACGCCGGAGCTCGCGGCCACTGCCGAGTACGAGGTCTTCATGTGGTATCCGTCGAGTGCGGAGTACTACGGTCCGGACGTGCCGGTGGACGTCGCCCATGCGGGCGGGACGGACACGGTCCTGATCGATCAGAGCACCCCGGGCGGGGCGTGGGAGTCGCTGGGCGTCTATACGTTCGACGCGGGTACGTCGGGGAGCGTGACCATCCGCAACGACGGGACGAGCGACTACGTGGTGGCGGACGCGGTGAAGTTCACACCGGTCAGCTGACGCGCCATCAATTGGCCCAGTTCTGGACGGCCTGTGTCACGGCGTCGATGACGTGCTCGACATTTTCATCGGACAGTTTCGGATAGAGCGGCAGGGTGATGGTGCTGTCGCCGATCTCCTCGGCCACCGGGAACATGCCTCTCGCGTAGTTGAACCGTTCGCGATAATAGGTCAACAGGTGGACGGCCCGGTAGTTGACGGCGACGCCGACGCCGCGCTCCTGGATGCGGGCGAGGATCTCGTCCCGTCGCTTCGGGCGCACCAGGATGGTGAACAGGTGGCGGCCGCTCTTCGATCCGGGAAGGACGGTCAGCAGCCGCACGTCATCCAGGGCGCGGAAGGCGGATTCGTATCGTTCACAGATCTGCTCGCGTCGCCGCCAGTACTCGTCGACGATCTCCAGTTGGCTGAGCAGGAGCGCCGCCCGGATGTCGTCGAGGTTGTACTTCCAACCGAGCAGTTCCATGTCCCAGTGTTGATACGCCTTCGAATAGCGTTCGGCCGCCCCCTTGCTCATCCCGTGCAGCCTCGTCTTTCTCAGGCGGGCATCGACGGCCGGGTCGTCGGTCCCGACGGCCCCTCCCTCGCCGCAGGTGATGTTCTTGGTGGCATAGAAGCTGAAGCACGCGGCGTCGCCCATCTCGCCGACCCGGACGCCGTCGCGGACCGCCTCCAGTGCGTGTGCGGCGTCCTCGATCACGAAGAGGCCGTGCCGGTCTGCGATGGAACGAATCGCCTTCATGTCGCACATTTGCCCGTAGAGGTGGACGGGCAGGATGGCCCTCGTCTTCGGGGTGATGGCAGCTTCGATCCGCTCGGCGTTCAGGTTCCCCGTGCTCTTCTCGACGTCGACGAAGACCGGTCTCGCCCCGTTATGGAGCACGGCGTTGGGGGTGGCGATGAACGTCATCGGCGTGGTGATGACCTCGTCGCCGGGGCCGATGCCGTGGGCCTCGAGTGCGAGAAAGAGTGCGGCCGTGCCGCTGGATACCGCCGCGACGTGCCGGCAGCCGAGGTAGCCCGACAGCTGGTCCTCCAACTGCCCGGTGACCGGGCCCGTCGTGAGGATCGGTGAGCGGAGCACGCGGAGGAGGTTCTCCTCCTCGGTCTTGCCCAGGTTGTGTTTGTAGAACTCGACGCGGTCCGGCATGTGACCTCGCCCGCCCGGGTCAGATCAGTTCTTCGTCGCGGAGGAACGCCTCCAGCGTGAGCCGGATGGCGTCGCGCACGCCGACTTTCGGGTGCCAGCCGAGCAGGTTCTCGGCCTCGGAGATGTCGGGAACGCGGGCGACCATGTCTTCATACCCGGGGCCATAGAATTCTTCCGGCGACTGAACCTCGGTGCCGGCGGTGAACTTCCCGGGGAAGAGCTTGTCGTATTCCTCCACGAGGATCTCGGCGGCCTCCTGGATGCTGATGTGGTTGGCCGGGTTCCCCAGGTTGAACACCTTGCCGTCCAGGACGCCGTCGTTGGTCCGGATGATCCCGGCCAGGCCCTCGATCCCGTCCGACAGGTACGTGAACGTCCGCTTCTGCGCGCCGCCGCCCACGAGGACCAGCGGGTCGTCCCGGAGCAGGTTGCTGATGAACACGGTGATGACGCGGGCATTCCCCTCGCGGGCCAGCTCCAGGGTGTCGAGCTGCGGCCCGATCCAGTTGAACGGGCGGACCAGGGTGTACCGCAGGTCGCCCCGCGCCCCGAGGGCGACGAGCACCCGGTCGAGCAGCTGCTTGCAGCAGGAATAGATCCACCGGCTCTCGTGGACGGGCCCGAGCACGAGCGGCGAGCTGTATTCGTTGAACGTCTCGTCGGGGCACATGCCGTAGACTTCGCTGCTGGACGGGAACACGATCCGCTTCCCGTACTTCGCCACCCACTTGACGATCTTGAGATTCGCCTCGAAGTCCAATTGGAACACCTTGAGCGGGTTCTCGACGTAGACCCTGGGCGTGGCCACGGCCACCAGCGAGACCACCACGTCGCACTTCTTGACGTGGTACTCGATCCATTCGTTGCTCAGGTAGATGTCCCCCTCCCGGAAGTGGAACCCCGGGTGCTCGATCACGTCTTCCAGCCGGGACGCGTCTAGGTCGAGCCCGAACAGCTCGAGCGATTCGTCTTCCAGCAGCTTGCGGACCAGCGCGTTGCCGATGAACCCGTTCGCGCCCAGCACCAGCACCTTGGTCTTCTGCGCCACCTTCGTCTCCTTGTGGATTGTCTGTCCCTTCGCAGCCGTGAAGCCGTCTCGCGCGGCGGGCCACCTACTCACTAGGTTCGAAGGAGCCGCCCCCTGATTCAGCGGTTTTCTCGCCTGAGATCATACAACCCGCCGGCCCGGTTGGCAAGCCGGCGCTCGCTAACTTGATGGGGCCAAAACCCTATGATAGAATGACCGCCGAATCGCACGTGTGATCGTGGCGGACGGGGGCCGCGAACGTTCGGGGCCGGGACACCGACGCGATGGACATCTCCATAGCCATCCCCACCTACAAGTCGGCCGGCTGGCTCTCCCAGCTCGTCGACGCACTCACCGAGACGCTGGACGCACTCGACAAGAGCTACGAGATCTGCCTGGCCGAGGACGGCTCGCCCGACAACACCTGGACCGTCCTCCGCGATCTCGCCGATCAGCACCCCCACGTCAAAGCCGTCTCCCTCATGCAGAACGTCGGCCAGGCGCGGGCCACCCTCTGCGCCCTGGCAAACACCCGGGGAGACGTCGTCGTCACCATGGACGACGACCTCCAGCATCCGCCCGACCAGATGCTGAAGCTGCTGGAGGTGCTCGAGCAGGACCGGGAGATCGACGCGGCCTTCGGGTATTTCCCCCAGAAGGAGCACAAGGCATATCGGAACCTGGGCTCCCGGCTGATCTGGTGGATCAACCGGCGCTCGCTCGGCCTGTCGCCCGACGCCCACGCATCGAGCTTCTGCGCCATGCGGCGGCCCGTGGTCGACGCCGTCATCTCGCACGAGACCCGGACCCCCACGCTCGCGTTCCTGGTCTACAGCAGTACCCACCGCGTGGCTCACGTGCCGGTGGAACATTCGCCGCGGTACGGCGGGGAATCGACCTACACGCTCGCCCGCCAGCTCCGCCTGGCCGCCGACGTCGTCTGCAACGTCACCATGCTCCCCCTTCGGCTGGTCTCGATCCTCGGCGGGCTGGCCTGCCTGTTCAGCGTGGCCTACGTCATCTACGCTCTGATCCGCTATTTCACTGGGACCATAGGGGTGCCCGGCTGGACCACGCTGGTGATCCTCGTCTCATTCTTCGCCGGGGTCACGCTGCTCTCCATCGGTATCCTGGGGGAGTACCTGGCCCGGGTATTCTGGGAGGTCCGCCGGCCTCCGTTGTACATCGAGCGAGAGAAGGCCGGCTTTGGGCGCGACGCCACCACGAGCCAATAACCGGCTGGGTGATCCCGACCGATGAAGAGCGCGAAGACGGTGTTCATACTCGGGGCCGGCACCTGCCAGGTCCCCGTCATCGAGCGGGCACGCGCCGACGGCCACCGCGTCCTGGTCGCCAGCCTCCCCGGGCCCTACCCGGGTCTCGCACTCGCCGACGAGACCCTCGAGGTCGACGTGCGGGACCGGGAGGCGATCCTCGAGTTCGCCCGGGCCCGGCAGGTCGACGCCGTCCTGACCAACCAGACCGACCTCCCCGTCCCCACGGCCGCGTACGTCGCCGAGCAGCTCGGGCTGCCGGGCATCGGGCTCGACGCCGCCCGGCGATTCACCGACAAGTACGTCATGCGGGCGGCTGCGGCCCGCTGCGGCGCCTCGCCCATCGCGTTCCACAAAACGGCGTCCGCCGACGAGGCGGCACGGCTCGCCGCCGACATGAGCTTCCCGCTGGTCGTCAAGCCCGTGGACAACCAGGGCAGCCGCGGCGTGGCCAAGGTCGGTTCGCTCGACGACCTGCCCGAGCGGTTCGCCGCCGCCCGGGACTACGCCGCGTCGGGCGAGGTGGTGATCGAGGAATACTTCGAGGGCCGGGAGGTCGCTGTGGACGGCCTCCTGCTCAACGGGCGCTTCCAGAGCTTTTCGCTCGGCGACGTGTCCTTCTTCGATATCCCCGGGAAGTTCATCCCGAAGTCCATCCGGTATCCGTCGCGGCTGCCGGCCGAACTGCAGGACGCGGTCCGCCGGGCCAACGCCGCCATCGTCAAGAAGCTCGGCCTGCCGTTCGGGCTCACCCACGCCGAGTACCGGGTCCGCGAGGACACCGGCGAGCTGTGCCTGCTCGAGATTGCGGCCCGCGGCGGCGGCATGTTCATCTCGTCCGACATCGTCCCGCTCTGCTGCGGGATCGAGCCCGAAGACATCCTGCTCCGGCTGCACCTGGGCGAGTCGGTCGAGATGCCGGACGCCTCGTTCGACCGGGCGGCCGGCTTCTATTGCTTCGCCCCGCCGCCCGGCCGGCTGGTCGCCGTGTCCGGGCTCGACGAGGCGGGCGAACTGCCCGGCGTCCACCGCGTGGTCTGGGACCT
>JAWODX010000465.1:0-5165 GCA_046483085.1 Planctomycetota bacterium | reverse complement strand
TGGAAAGACCAGGGCGTGGGACTACTTCAATGACGTCTGGTGGCTGAAGAACCACGTCGGGGAGGAGACCGGCCTAGTCATCGCGTCGAACGGCAAGAGCGACGGCGGCATCGGCTGGAAGCAGGCGTACCTGTTTGCCCGCGCCCTGCAGGAGACCCGGCGCCCGCACATCTACAACTGGGGCCCCGGCGGGCACGGCACGCGGACCATTTTCGGCTCGAATATCCCGTTCGACGTCCGGACCGACCAGACGCTGCCCGCGTTCACCAACTGCACGCTCGATGACGACATCGGCACCGGGAAGATGAAGACGAAAGCCGAGATCAAGGCCGAGCGGGAGACCATCATCGCCGAGCTCGAGGAAGCAGGCAAGCCCGTGCCCAAGCGGGTCCGCGTCCTGCCGACCGACGGCGACCCCAGCGGCGCGTACAACCGGTACCTCCGGTGGGGGTTCGACGACATCGTCGACACGGAAGAGGCGTGGGAGATGACCGTGTTCCTCACGGCCGGGGCGCCGAAGCCCGACTGCACGGTCGACCTCACCCCCCGCCGGCTGCAGCAGTTCAAGACGCCGAAGGGCAGCAAGTTCGCCTACACCGTGACCGACGTCCAGGAGAACAAGCCCCTGGCGCAGGGCACGGTCACCGCCGACAAGCACGACCTGATCACGCTGCGGCAGATACCGGTCACCAAGACCCGGGTCCGGGTCAAGATCGTCCCGGTGAAGTGATGCCCCTTGCGGAGAATGCGCGATGCGATTCACCGTCCTGACGTGCCTGATGACGTCGATATCGGCCACCGCGTTCGCCGCGGTGCTGTGTCCGCGCGTGGTGAGCGAACACAACGCCGACACGAGCGACCTGACGCGCTTCCGCCGGTTCCACAAGTGGAAGGACAGGACCGGCCAGGATCTGGCCATCGCGGTGTGGCAGTACCTGTGCGGCACGAAGACGGGGCTGTACCACATGAACGAGGTGCTGGACGGCCCCGACCCGCACCGGGAGTTTTCGACGGTGCGGGACCCACTGAAGATCCTGAACGTCTACAACGTGGGGTATTGCGGGATTTTCGGGCCGGTGCTCGACGGGATTTTCCAGGGCATCGGCTTCGAGAAGGGCCGGAGCTTCAGCGTCTCCAAGTGGAACCATCGCACCACGGAGGTCTGGTACGACGGCGGCTGGCACTACTTCGACCTCGACGTCCGCGGCGCGCTGATGAAGCCCGACGGCGTCATCGCATCGGTGGAAGAGGCGCGCAAGGACCGCAGCCTGTGGGTGAACCCGAAGCGGAAGATCACGCCGTTCTTTCCGAACGACCGGAACAAGGCGCGCATCTTCGAGATTTACAAGACCAGCCGCATCGACTACGACTACCGCTGGTTCCAGATGGGCCACACCATGGACTTCCGCCTGCGGCCGGGCGAGTCGCTCACCCGCTGGTGGCACCCGCAGGGCGGCCGCTGGCATCACAACCCGCGGTACAACAGGGGCTTCGTCCGAAAGCTCCTGCTCAAGGAGCCCATCGGCTTCAAGTCGAACCACGCCGACTTCTCCGTGTGGACCCAGGGCAACGGCCTCTGGCACTACGAGCCGAACCTGACTGCCGACTCGACCGACTTCGCCGACGGCGTCGAGCAGGTCACCGGCCTCCAGCCGGGGGAGAACGGGCTCGAACTGACCGCCGCCACCGGCGAGGCGGTCTTCGAATTCTTCACCCCCTGGATCATCGTCGCGAAGATCAACGATCTCGACGACCCCGGTGACGACGCCGAGGCGGCGATCGTCCGCCTCCACACGGCCGCGCCGCTGACCGTGCTCGTCTCGACCAACCACGGGATCGACTGGGCCGAGGCCGCGAAGCTCGACCCCGGCCGGCACACCCTCGACCTGACCGAACAGGTCAAGGGGACCTACGGCTACCTGCTGAAGCTCGCCGCCACCGGCAGGCCCGGGCAGACGGCGCTCCGGTCGATGGCCGTCGACACCTGGGTCCAGGTGGCGCCGATCAGCCTGCCGCGACTGAAAAAGGGCGCGAACAAGTGCCGCTACGAGATGGGTGACCGCTACGGCACGCTGACCGTTCCGCGGCTCGTCACGCCCAACTGCGCCGACCCCGAGGACCTGAAGAAGTACGTGCTCGAGCTGCCGGGCCGGTACACGCCGAAGCGGATCAGCCGGCGCATGCGCGGCGACGTGGTCATGAAGCTCCGGGCGCCGAACGGCCGGAAGATCGCGTGGTTCACCGCCGGCGCCGCGTTCACCACCGGCCAGCGGAGCGGGGCGAAGAACACCGCGAACCGCATCGCCTACGCCGTCGGCGAGCCGGTGAACTTCAAGGAGGTCTACCGGGCCGACTGCCCGACGTGGATCAACCACTGGCGCTACCAGTGGGACGAGGACGTGCGGCTCGACGAGCCCGCCGGGGTCGTCTACGTGAAGTACACCGGCAGGCCGGCCGTCAACGTGCTCCGCGCCACGCTCCACCTGACGCCGCGCGTCGAGCCCCAGAAGGCGATCGAGGTCACCCACGGCTACACCGTGAACGGCAAGCCCGTCGAGAAGGTCGTCCGGCTCGGGGAGCCGGGCGACTACACGGTCCAGGTGGACGGCGACCCGAAGAACGCGTTCGTCAAGATGGCCGTGCCGTCGAAGTGATCCCGCCAACAACTCGACGAGTCGGATGTGGCGAAGCGGCAGCCCCCGCTGTATCCGAGGTGTCGCGGGCAGCTTGCCCGCGGTCTCGCGTGTATCCCAGGTGTCGCGGGCATCTTGCCCGCGGTCTCGCAGCCATCCTGGCCGCGACCCGCGACCGTGCAGAGTGCCCGGGCGAGACGCCCTCGCGGCACGCGGGCATCTTGCCCCCGTCACGCCCGGCCGACCCGCCGGCATCATCAGCCCCGCCGGGGCTTCAAACCCGCGCGTTCGTCGTGCCGGCGCGCCCGATCTGAATACGTCACCGTATTTGCGAATCAGAGCACTTAGTAATTATCTCAAAAGGGCGGATCAGCCGTGGCACGGGCATCCTGCCGGTGAATATCCACGGCCTGGAAGGCCGTGCCACCATTTTGAGATAGTTTCTAACACGACAACGCTACAGTGCCGCAAGCGGATCGGCGTAAGGCACGGGCGAAGAACACAATACGGAACTCTTCACCTGTGTCGTGGCAGACAAGAATGTCTGCCCCACCCATGCGGCGGACTCTGGCCGGTGGGGCAGGCATTTCTGCCTGCCCGGCCATTTGCGCCGGGCTGCCGGAGCGCAGGCAGCGAGGAAAAGCAGCGTTGTCGTGCTAAGTGCTCTGATTCGTACATACGGTGACGTATTCGCATCGGGCGCGCCGGCACGACGAACGCGCGGGTTTGAAGCCCCTGGCGGGGGTGATGATGCCGCCGGGTCGGCCGGACGTGACGCGGGCAAGATGCCCGCGACACGTCGGATGCCGCAGGCGCCCTTTAGCGAACTGTTCGTCATCGTATTCGTGAATGAGACCGCTACGCCGCGCGGCGGAGGCGGGCACGGAGCGATTGCATCCGGTAGCGGACAGCCCGCGGCGTGACGCCGAGCTCGCGGGCGGCGGACGCCTGGCTGTGGCCTTCCATCAGGAGCACCGCGAGCTCGCGCTGCTTCTCCGGCAGCGACGCGACCATCTCCCGCACGATCAATCGGTCGAGCGTGTTCATGCTGTCCATTCCTTTCTATGTTGACAGCGGGGGGACCTTCTTGAAAGAAGGCTCCCCCCGCACCCCTTCCAGGAACTTCTATGGAGATACGGTTCCGGCGGGGCCGGAACCGTATCTCCCCAGCGTTTTGAGGAAGAGGCGACCGGGGAGAGGACCGCTTTTTCAAGAGCGGTGTCTCCCCGCCCGCTGTTGCCTTCTTTCCCCGTTTCCCACTTTTCCACTTTCCCTTTGCTTCTTCTCCCCTTCCCCCCTCCCCCATTTCTCCAGCTTACACTCCCGCCGCCTCACCCTACGCCGCGCGGAAGAGCCGGCCGCCGCCGGGCCCGCCGAACCGGCGCTGCCCGCCGGTCACGATCTTCGTCAACTGGCCCGGCCCCCAGAGCGCCGACGCGATCTTGTCGTAGTTGTCGGCGTGCCGGTGGTGGTCGGCCGCGCCGCTCGTCCAGACCGCCCGCTTCCCGCCGGTCGGCGTGTCGACGGCCTGGCGGCGCGGGGCGGTCATCTGGCGGACGTAGTCGCCGTGGTCGAGCGACCGGGCGTTCCGCGGCAGCCGGTTGCGGCGCATGAGCACGTCCTCCAGCGCGTCGTCGAGGCTGGCGGTCCGCCCGACGCGCACGATCCCCTCGCGTGCGTCCTTGCGCGGGCGGCGGACGTCGTCATCGGTATACAGGCATCGCCAGATGCGCCCCGGCTCGTGCCGGCCCTGCCACCGGCGGACGAGCATCGCCTCCGGCTGGGCGTCGATCACGCAGCAGCGCACGTCGTACCGATCCAGCAGCCCGTCCAACTCGTCGAGCGTCTTCACCTTGCCGATGAAGACCGCGCGGCGGACGCCCGGCTCGGGATGGTCGCTGATCCGGACGTGCAGCCATTCGCCGACGTCGACGCCCATCGTGCAGGCGCCGGCGCGGACCGGCAGCGCGTAGTCGCAGGCGCAGGCGAGCAGCTCGTCGGCCGACAGCCCGCTGCTGCCGGCGGCGTACGGCTCGCCGAGCAGCGAGTTGTAGAACCGCTCGCGCTCCCACTCGTTCCGGAGCGCCTTGCCCCAGTCGGCCCACAGGCGGGCGACGCGGATCGTCGGCACGAAGACCTGCGAGATGTGGTAGCCGGCGACCGCGCGGCCCGGATGCCGCGCGACCCATTCGCCGTCGCCGAGCCGATCGATCGGCCGGCCGCAGTAGGCGCAGAACACGCGGACGTCGCGAGAAGAAGAAACAGCGAACCCCGAACGCCCAAGGCCGAACTTCGAACTCCGAACTGCCGGAGCCGATCGTTCTGCATCGGGTTGGCCGCTTTGCGACTTGCTGTTTGGTGCTTGATGCTTGTTTGCGATTTGCTGCCTGGGATTTGAGATTTGCTTCCCCCGTCGTGTCGTCGTGCCGTCGTGGTCGTCTGTCGGCGCACTCGGCTCGTGCGGCGCAGCGCCACCGGCCGTTTCGGATTTGCTGTTTGGTGCTTGATGCTTGTTTGCGATTTGCTGCCTGG
>JAWODX010000437.1:0-2900 GCA_046483085.1 Planctomycetota bacterium | reverse complement strand
GGACTACGGTCCGGTCGGCGACCGAGTAGCGCTCGATGGCGCCGCTCTCCCTGACTGCCTTGAGCGCGTCCGTGACGACCTCGAAGCCTGGCGGGACTCCGAGTTCGACGATCGGCATGGCGGCCGTTCCCGACCGGTGGTACGTGAGGGTGACCTTCGCGGTCAGGACCTCGCCGGTTTTCACGTCGGTTGTCGGGTACTCCAGGTCAATCGTGATCGGTTTCCGCGTTTCGGGCTGTTCGCCTCGCGGCCAGGGCACGTAGTGTGTGGCGACGATCTGGTAGGCGAGACTCCCCCCGATGTCTGCCTCCAGCGCCACGCGGTTCGTGCCCCGGCGTACGAACGGGCGCAAGCTGACCAGGCGGTGCACCTCGCTTGTCTCGGGCGTGATGACGAGCTTCTTCGCGAGCCGGCTGTTGGCTGTAATGGTGACCGGCGTTCGCTCCTCGACGCGCCCGCCGCCGTCGGCACCCGCCAGCAGCGCCCGCATCGCCTGTACGGTTGCCTGCGTCGAATGCCAGGTGCCCGCCGCGTCCTTCTGGCTCATCAGCCAGGCGAGCGCCTTGTGGGCCGTGCCGACGTAGCGTCCGGTGCCCAGGAGCGCCTGCGCGGCGAGGGCCGTCGTTTCGACCTGGAAGCACCGTCCGTACGAATGCGTCACGCCGGCCCCCTTCGAGTCCCAGTGGACGAAGTCGCCCTTGGTTGTCGTCCGCTTCGTGAGACGATCGACGACGGCGGCCGCCTTGTCGTGATCGGCGGCGACCAGTGCGTTGGCGCAGAGCGCGATGGCGTAGGTGCTCGGCTGTCTGTCCACGTGGTCGACAATGTAGTCGAGAGCGCGGTCAAGGTCGCCGCCTTTCTCGCCGGACGCGGCGAGCGCCCAGGCGACGTAGGCGGTCGTTGTCAACGTGTTCCCACCGCCATCGGCCCGCCACGACCCGTCGCCCCGCTGCTGATCGTACAGCCACTTCCGCGTTCGCTCGATGACCGCACCATCCACGTCCCGGACCTCGGCCATGTCACTGAACTGCATCAGCCCCAGCGCCGTCAGGTGCAGCCCGGCCGGCGAGCGACCGTAGAGCGAGAACCCGCCGCCGGAGACCTCGAACGAGAGCAGCCGCTGGTAGCCGGTGTTGACGTAGCCCAGGGCCTTCATCCCGAGCTCCGGCGTCATCTGATCCGTCCGCCGCATGTAGTCCAGGGCCAGGATGTTCGGGTACGTGACCGACGAGGTCTGCTCGAAGCAGCCGTGCGGCATCCGGAAGATGCTTTCGAGTCCTTCGACCACCTGGCTGAACGCGCCGGGGTAGATCTTGACGAGCAGGTCGCTCGCCCCGTCGATGGCCTCGGCGGGGATCTTGACCTCGTATGTGCGGCTTTCCTCGAGCCGCCCGTTGATTGTCTGGACGACGGGCTTGCCGTGGGGATCGACAATGACGTGCCGCTCGACGGCGTCGGCCATGTCGCTGCCGGACGCCTTGATCTGCAGCTCGTGCCGGCCGGGGCGCGTGGCCTTCAGGCGGATATAGACGCTCCGGACCGACTCGGGCTCGATCTCGATGCTCTGCGTCGCCCCGCCGAGGAGCTCAAACCAGTCGCCGGGCTGGACCTCCAGCCGCACGGTCTGCGGCCGATCGAGATAGTTGTACACGGCGACCGGCACGCTGACCGTGTCGTTCCTGGTCAGCGCGACCGGGAGGTCGACGTCGATGAAGAAGTCCTGGAAGACGCGGATCGGGAGCTGGCCGGAGCCGAGGACGCCGCGTTTCGAGACGGCGCCCATGGCGACGCGCCAGGTGGTGATCGAGTCGGCCAGCGGCACCTCGAGCTGGGCGCGGCCGGCGTCGTCCGTGATGAGCTGCGGCCGCCAGAGCAGCGTCTCGGGGAAATACCGGCGGACCCGCGCCGGCGCCTTCAGGCCTGGTTCTCCCGGCTCCGCCGTAACAGTTCGTTCCGAGACTTCTTCGCCCATGAGGTTCCGCTCGAGGCTCGCGATCCGCGACGCGGCAGACGCTTCCCTCCGGGCCTTCCCGAGGGCGGGGAGGAGTAGACCGGGCAACAGGAATACCGCACAGATGACAAGGAAGGGGCGACTGACCGCGTACCAGACGTACCGCCCGAGCGACACCCGTTCGGTCGCGCAGTGGTGGGCGATGGAGAGGACCCCGGCGATGGCTGTAGCCAGAATGGGGGCGCCGAGCGCAAGCACCCCGACCACCCATTCATCGCGGAGGATGTACTTCTCCTGGGCGAAAATCAGGGCCGGGAACGCCGCCCAAAGCAGAAGGTACGCGGCGGGAACGAGCAGCACGACCTTGCGGAGCAGCGGCAGCCGTCGGCTCGCCTGAACACGCCGAATACGACCCACGGGCCAGAGGAGTACGAGGGACATCCCGAGCGCGCCGGCCGCACCGCACGCGAAGCCAATGATCTCGTCGGTGTCGTATCCCATCATGTCCAGATCGAGGACCTCGCACGTAATCACTCCCATCGCCCCTGCGAGGACCGGTACGACGAACGCAACCGGCCAGAGCACGGTGAGCCAGACCCCGGCCCGGTGCAGTTCTTTTTTCTGCTCGGCCGAGAGATCCGGCACCGGCCGGCGGCGGACGAGCTTCAGGACCGCGTAGACGAACAGGGGAAGGCTGCACAGCGTGAATAGCGCAAAGAGACCCAGCGTCGCCACGCGGGTGAGCCTCCGGTAGTAATACCGCGCCTCCTCATCAAACCGTTCCCGTTTTTCCTGCAACGTCTCGCTCCGCGTCGCCTCGGGCGGCCCCGCTCCCGCGGCGGCGGACAAGAGGGCGGCGCTCGCCTCCGCGCGCCCGGACTCCTTCGGCGGCCTCACGATCTGCTCGGGCGTGGCCGGGAAGTGCTGGTGGTCGCCGTAGCGGGGCGTC
>JAWODX010000382.1:0-4522 GCA_046483085.1 Planctomycetota bacterium | reverse complement strand
CTCGACGGCAGCGGCCGGCTCGTCGGGGTGCTCAGCCTCAACGTCTCCAACGCCCGCTGGCTCGGCGTCGCCGTCCCCATCGAGGTGATGCTCGACGACCTGCGCAAGGCGATGCGGGCGGACCTGAAGGAACGGGGGATCGAGCCGCCCGCCAGGCTGCTCGACGTCTCGTCGTCGCCCGGCGAGCCGGTCTTCCCCAAGTGGGAGGAGCGGGCCGCCCTGTTCCGCCAGGCGGCGCGCCGAGTCGAGCCGTCCGTCGTCGCCATCAAGGTCGACCGGAAGAAAGACGACCCGCGGTTCAAGCGGAAGGCCCGCCGCCGGCGGCATCCTCACCCTCGCGCGGAGCTGCTGGCAGAACTGCACAAGCGCCCGAAAGGGGCCACGGCGAGCGGGGTGATCGTGGGCGCGGACGGCTGGATCGCGACCAGCTATTTCAACATCGCCGGGAAGCTCGGCGGGGTGACGGTCATCCTGTCCGACGGCCGCGAACTCCCCGCCAGGGTGGTCGGCTGGGACCAGGAGCGCGACCTGGCCCTGCTGAACGCCGAGGGCAAGGACCTCCCGGCCATCGACATGAGGCCGGACGCCGCGCTCGGCGACTACGTCTGCGCGGTGGGCCGCAGCCCGTCGCCCGACTCGCTGACCCTGACCACGGGGATCATCAGCGCGGTGGGGCGGGGTCGGAACGAGCTGCTCCAGTTCGACGCGGCGGCGAACGTGGGGAACACGGGCGGCCCGCTGGTCGGGCTCGACGGCCGGTGCCTGGGGATCATCGGCGGGATATCAACCCGCTCGCGCCACGGCCAGAACTCGGGGATCGCGTTCGCCACGGGCGCCCGGCACCTGCTGACGGCGCTCGAGGAACTGAAGAAGGGGCAGAAGATCAAGCGCCGGCCGCAGACGTGGCTGGGCGTCGTCTGTGCGCCCGGCGCCGTGGACCTGCCCGGCGTCCTCATCGCACGGGTCCGCGACGGGTCCCCGGCCGACGAGGCGGGGCTGATGCGCAACGATTCGATTCTCAAGGTCGACGGCGTCCCGATCGAAGGCCAGGCCCAGTTGATCAACCTGATCCGGTCGAAGAACGACGGCGACCGGATCACGCTCACCATCCGCCGGCTGGCCCGCGAGAAGGAGGTCGCGGTCACACTCGGCGAGAAGTGAGGGATCGAGTGACGCGAGAGACCAGAAGATGAGACGACCGATGATTCGCAGGCTGTCTGTCACGCTCCTCGCCGCAATGGCGCTTGCCGGCCCGGGAGCCGCGTTCGGGGCGACGCCGAAGGACGTCCGGCAGCGCGGCATCGACAGGCTGATTCAGCGCTGCCTGCCGGCGTACGTCTTCGTCGGCGGCGGCTCCGGCTCGATCATCTCGCCCGACGGGTACGTGATCACGAACGCCCACGTGACCCGCCGGAGCAAGCGGTGGAAGATCCGAACGCCCGACGGCGAATACCATCCCGCCCGCGTGGTGGGCACCTGCCCGGGGACCGACCTCTGCCTGATGAAGATCGACGGCGGGGAGGGCCTGCCCTATCTCCCGCTCGCCGACTCCGACGAACTGCGGGTGGGCGACTTGGTGATCGCGATCGGCAACCCGTTCGCGCTGGGCAACGTCGACGGCCGGCCCACCGTCACGCTCGGCGTGGTCAGCGCCCTCCACGTCAATCGGCCGCACGCGTTCGACGCGCTCCAGACGGACACCGCGATCAATCCGGGCAACTCGGGCGGCCCGCTCATCAACCTGCGCGGCGAGCTCGTCGGCGTCAACGCCCAGATCCAGACGCGGTTCGGCCTGCGCCAGAACACGGGCGTCGGCTACGCCGTCTCGGCGAACCAGGTGAAGCGGTTCCTGCCCGTCCTGAAGGCGGCGGACGGGAAGCAGGTCCCGTTCGGCAAGATCGAGGGGATCACGCTGCCGGCCGGGCCCGACGAACCGGCCGAAGTGAAGGCGGTCGAACCGGAGACGCCGGCCGCCGAGGCCGGTATCCGGAAAGGCGACCGGATCGTCGCGCTCGACAACGCGCCGATCGGCGACGTGCGCGACTACCAGACCGCCATGCGCCGATACCCCGTCGGGATCGAAGTCCGGGTCAAAGCGGAGCGCGGCGACGCGCCGCAAACCCACACCTTCACCGTCATCACGTCCGACTACGGCCCGCCGTACATCGGCATCCGGTTCGAGTTCAAGAGCCGCCGATCCCTGAAGATCCAGGAGGTGGAGGAGGGGAGCCCCGCCGCGGCGGCCGGCATGAAAGCCGGGGACCAACTCGTCGGCTTCCAGTTCGGCCGGCGGGCGATCCGCATCCGGTCGCGCCGGACCTACTACCGCCTCTTCCGCCGGCTCCGGCCCGGCACGCGCTGCCGGATCCTCGTCCGGCGCGGGAAGACGAACAAGGCGCTGGACCTGGTCATCGCCGAGCGCGACTGAGCCCGCGGCCCCCGCCGTTCAATCGAGAGAGACCGTCCCCTCGTCGAGCACCCGTTCGGCCAGCTCCGCGGCGTCGGTCCGGTTCAGGCCCGAGTCGCCGAACACGGCGATGGTGTGCGCGGCTTCGAAGACCGTGCCGGGCGCGACCGGCGTGTCGTCGTTCTCGACCGTGAAGTGCGAGTCGAGCCAGACCGGGCAGAGCATGTAGCCGTTCGGCTGGCCCGGCGGGGCCACGCTCTCGGCGAGGATCAGGATGTTGCCGCGCCCGGCCGAGCCCTGGACCAACGCCATGCGATCTCTCCAGCGGCTGAAATGCGTCCACTGCTCCTGCTGCTCCCGCGGCTCCTTGAAGAGCTTGTGCATGCGGCCGCCGTCGGCCGAAAGAGCGATGATCCAGTCGTCCGGCCAGTCCCCCGGCTGCCACGAGTTCGCCGGGAAGCTGTTCAGGTACTGGATGCCGGGCAGGTCCAGCGGGCGCCGGACGGCCAGCCGCAGGGTCGTGCGGACCGTGGCTGCGTGCTCCGAGGCGGTGACCTCGAGCCGCGCCGAGGACCGCGCCCGGCCGTTCGGGTCGGCCGACTCGACGTCGAGCGCCACGCGGCCCGGGCCGTTCTGCCTGAGCCGCAGGCGCCTCAACTCGTTGAAGCACTCGCCCCGCGTCTGCACGTTGGTCGGGTACCAGTAGAAGGGGATGCGGTGGAGGGCCGGGGCGGGCGAGCCGGGCTTGTGCAGCTCGTGCAGGCAGAGGGTCCGGCTCGAGAAGCCCGCGAGCGGTCGGTCGCCGTGGGCCGTCGAGCGAAGCACATAGCGCCGGCGGTCGTCCCACTTCGCATACGCCAGGGAAATCCCCGGCTCCTCCCGCAGCACCAGCTCCGTTTTTCGCCGGCCCGACAGCTCGACGGAGAAGGCCGCGTGCTCGGGTCCGCGCGACAGGTCGCCGATCACCGGATCGAACCGGTCGCCCGGCCGAGCCAGGCACGGACCGTACGGGTCGTCGGTGATGCCCGCCCACGACAGCCGCTGAACCGCGAGCCGCCTGCCGTTCGCCTCGACCACCGTCGCCCGCGTCCCGTCGAGCCCGAACACGCGGAGGCGGACGCGGCGCTCGAGGCGGTCGCGCGGGAACGAGAACACGGCCTCGCGGCCCGTCTTGCGATAGAGCAGCGCGTTTTCGGTGACGTCGAGGCAGTGAAATCGTGCGCCCTCGACCCCGGGGACGAGCGGCTTTCGGAACGCCTCGACGCGCTCGGCGAGCTCGTCCGGCGTGGCCCCGAGGAACAGGCCGAGCATGGCCCGCATGCCGAACGATTCGCCGGGCGTTTCCTCCGCCTCGTGCAGCCAGTGCCACGCGACCGAAACGCCATCGGAAGCGTCGAGCGCGAGCCGACCCGCCTCGTGCTCCGCCCAGCCCGAGAGCCCCTTCCATTGGCCGTACAGGTGCCCCCACGTCTCGTAGTACGGCGGCTGCGGCTTCGGCCCGTGCCACAGGCCTGCGCCGCCCAGGGCGTCCGACGGCGCCCCGTCGTCGCCATACCAGCAAAAGGCCGCCGCCCCGTTCGCCCGCGCCAGGGTCACCGAGCGCCCCGGGAGCGACCGGCCGAAGCGATAGCGCGCCGGCGTCGCCAGATCGGCGGCGGAGAACGTACGGCCGCGCTGCGTGCCCACGTGGACCGACTCGACCGCGTCGTCGGTCTCCGCCGCAATCCATGCGTCGGTCAGGGTGTCGTGAGCGGTCGAATCCACGAGGCGGAGCCCGAAGGCGAGCCGCACCTCGCCGTCCGCGTAGATGATCGCGTCCGTCAGACCGTCGCCGTGGTACGTCCCGTCCCCCTCGACCAGCGAGTACATCGCCCGCATCCAGATGCGTTCGGGACCTTCCTCACAGACGACGAGCCGCGGGTCGGGATCGGCCTCCTGCCGAACGACCAGTTCGCGGCCGTCCTTCCGGAGCCGGACGCGGGAGGCGAGGCGAAGGCGGACGCCGCCGCGGGTCGCTCGCAGCGTGCAGAGGCCGCCGCGATGGCGGTCCCAGCTCGCGCGGACGCGGCCGATCCGGCCGACCACGCACCGGCCCCCTCTCCTGAAAAAGCCGAG
>JAWODX010000331.1:0-2501 GCA_046483085.1 Planctomycetota bacterium | reverse complement strand
GCCTTGGTGCCACCCTTGGAGTTCGGCTTGTAAACAGGATCGGAGACGTTATTAATACGCATTGCACCGCCCTTGCTGTAGCTGTGCCGCCGGGCTGGTGTCGGTGTGGTGGGGCGCCCGGCTGTTGCGGCGGCGGCGGGCGCTCGACCTGCTGGCGGGCTGGCGGGCGCTGCGGGCGGCGGCGGTGCGGCCGGGCGCCGCGAAGCCGGCGGCAACGGTCGCCGTCGCCTCGCTGCTCGTGGCTCTCGCGCTCGTCCTGCTGTCGGCTGTCGTCCCGGTGCTCGACGCGCCGATCGCGTTCTTCGGCTGCGGGGCCGCGCTCCTGGTCGCCGGGCTGGCCGGGTGCAGCCTCGGGTTGGGCCGGGCGCTGCGTCGGCGGGCGCGGACCCTGTCGCTGCGGGGGCTGACGGTGCGCAACGCGGCGGCGCACCGCGGCCGCAGCCTGCTGGCCGCCGGGCTGCTCGCCTGCGCCACGTTCGTCATCGTGACGGTCGCGGCGAACGAGCGGGACTACGGCCGGATGGACCCGACGCGGAAGGACTCGGGCAGCGGCGGGTTCACGCTGCGCGCGATCTCGTCGCTCCCGATCCGGCACGACCTGACCCGTCCCGCCGGCCGGGCGGTGCTCGGCTTCACCGAGGACGACGAGGAACTCCTCCAGGACGTCCGCATCTACGCGTTCCTCCTCTCGTCGGGCGAGGACATCAGTTGCCTGAACCTGGCCCGCGCCCGGCGGCCGACGGTCCTCGGCGTGAGCGACCGCATGATCGAGCGCGGCGGGTTCCGGGTCACTGTCGTCAGCGAGGGCGGCCAGGAGAACCCGTGGACGGTGCTCGCCGCCGGCGGCGAACCGGTCCCCGCGTTCGCGGACAGCGAGAGCGCCCGCTGGCAGCTCCACAAGGGCCTCGGCGACACGCTGGCTGTCCCGACGGAGCGCGGCGAGGAGGCGTCCTTGCAGCTCCGGGGGCTGATCTCGACGAGCATCCTCGCCGGCGAGCTGCTGGTCGCCGAGTCCGACTTCCGGCGCATGTTCCCGTCGGAGACGGCCCCGCGCTATTTCCTGATCGAGACCCCGGCCGACCGGGCCGACGCGGTCGCCGACCTGTTCCGCCGCCGGCTCGGCGAACTCGGCGTCGAAGTCCGCAGCACCCGCCGCATCCTCAACGACCTGATCGGCGTGCAGAACACGTACCTGATGACGTTCCTCACCCTCGGCGGGCTGGGGCTGCTGCTGGGGACGGTCGGGCTGGTGGTCGTGCTGGTCCGGAACGCGCTGGAGCGGCGGGGCGAGTTCGCGCTGATGCTGGCGACCGGGTTCGAGCGGCGGCACCTGGCGGGGCTGCTCGTGTACGAGAACGCGGGCCTGCTGGCGGCGGGGCTGCTTTGCGGGGCCGTCTCGGCGCTGGCGGCGGTGGGCCCGCACCTGGCGTCGCTGCACTCGAGCGTGAACTGGCCGGCGCTCGTCGGGCTGCTGTGCGGGATTTTTCTCTTCGGTCTCGCGGCATGTACGGTGATGGCCGCCGTGTCCGTCCGCGGGCCCGTGATCGACTCGCTGCGACAAGAGTGAGGGGGTGGATATGAACCGGTGGATCTTTCTGCTGGCACCGTTGCTGGCGGTCGCTTCGTGCTCCCAGGAGCCCGGCCCGGAGCGCGACGAGGCCCGGCCGTCCGACCCGGCGCCGCTGGCGAAGGGCGACTGGCCGTCGTTCCGCGGGGATCCGCAGTTGACCGGCGTGGCAGTGTCGCCCCTGCCCGAGCAGCCGGCCCGGCTCTGGACGCATGAGGCGGGCTCGGCGGTGGAATCGACGGCGGCGATCGTCGGGGACCGCGCCTACGTGGGCACCCGCGAGGGCGAGGTGCTCTGCCTCGATCTGCGCGGCGGCGAGCGCACGTGGCGAACACGGGTCGGCGACTCGGTCTCGGCCTCGCCGCTGGTCCACGACGGCGTCGTGTACGTCGGCGACGAGCGCGGCACGTTCTATGCGCTGGACGCGGCGACGGGCGACGAGCGGTGGACGTTCAAGACCGACGGGCAGGTCCTCTCGTCGGCAACGCCGGCCGGGAAGACCGTCCTGTTCGGCTCGTATGATTTCCACCTCTACTGCCTCGACGCGAAGACCGGCGAGGAGCAGTGGAAGCTCAAGACGAAGAACTACGTGCACTGCGCCCCGTGCGTCGCCGGCGACGTCGTCGTCATCGCCGGCTGTGACGGGAACGTGCGGATGATCGGGCTGGAGAGCGGGGAGCCGGCGCGGGCGCTGGAGACCCAGGGCAATTTCGCGGGGTCGGCGGCGTACCAGGGCGGGCACGTCTACGTCGGCGACATGGCCGGGACGCGCCGGGCCGTGCGGTGCGAGGACGCGACCGTCGCCTGGGAGCGCGAGAACGACGACGGCGGCGCCTACTACGCCGCGCCTGCCGTAAAGGGCGACCGGGTCGTGTTCGCCTCGCGGACCGGCACGCTCCTGTGCGCCGACCGGGCCACCGGGAAGGCGGTCTGG
>JAWODX010000330.1:0-7807 GCA_046483085.1 Planctomycetota bacterium | reverse complement strand
ACGAGATAAATAGAGAGGTAACCGGCATAACCGGCGAACTTGAGGATATAACCAGAGGGATAAACGATGAGTTGCGTGACAACTCGGAGAACCGGGAAGAGAACAACGATGGATTGAACAACCGAAAAGATGGCTGAAGCACAGAAACTCACCATTCTGGGTCATCTTCAGGACCTGCGAAAACGTCTTCTGCCGGCTCCTCGATCCGGACGGTGTTCCCCCGGCTGTCGTAGGCGAAGTACGTCCACGTGTCGGGCGGGACGTCGTGCGACCGCAGCAGCTCGTTGCCCGCGTCGTAGGTGTAGTACGTCTCGGTGACCGTCCCGCCCAGGTCCTTCGGCTGGACGATCCGATTGCCGGCGGGGTCGTAGTTCCAGGCGAATCCGTAGATCGTCGAGCCCCCCGAGTCTTTCCACGTTTCGGCGGTCAGCCGCCGCAGATCATCGTACCCGTAGTATACCACATCCCCCGACTCGCGGCGAGTGAATTCGGGTCACGATATGCGCATTTCTCTGCCCATCGGTCGGGGGAGACGGTCCGGCCGCGCTTGGCGTTCCGGTTCTGTCCCGCTGGTCCCCCGGCTGGTCGGGGGTTGTTGCGGGGGCTCAGTCGCGTCGGCCGCCGAAGAGGTAGAGGATGAAGAGGAAGAGGTTGATGAAGTCGAGGTAGAGGTGGAGGGCGCCGATCACGGCGGCCCGGCGGTCGGCATCGGTGTGCTCCGAGCCGGCCTGGTGGATTTTCCTGATGCGCTGGGTGTCGTAGGCGGTGAGGCCGACGAACGCGAGCACGCCGACGATGCTGATCACGAAGTGGACGGTCGAGCTGGCGAGGAAGAGGTTGACGATGAGGGCGATGAAGATGCCGATGACGGCCATGCCGCAGAGGTGGCCGATGCTGGTCAGGTCCTTGCGGGTGAGCCAGCCGTAGGCGGTCATGAGGCCGAACGTGCCGGCGGTGACGAAGAAGGCGCGCGAGATGGCGGCGAATCCGAAGGCGAGGAACATGAGGGAGAAGACGAGCCCGTTGAGGGCGGAATAGGCGACGAACACGGCGCCGGCGGTGCCCGGCCGCATGGCGTTCACCCGGGCGGCGAGGTATCCGACGAGGAGGAGTTCGCCGATGAGGATTCCGAAGAGGATGAGGGGGCTGCCGGTCAGCGGGAGGTAGATGGCGGGCTGGGAGGCGACGAAGAGCGCGACGAGGGCGGTGGTCGTCAGGCCGCCGGTCATCCAGGCGTAGACGCGGCGGACGAACGTCCGCTCCTCGACGATGGCGTAGGGGATGTCGTCTGCTCGGGGGCCGGGCACGACCTGTTCCTCCGGTTCGTCGGATGAAGCTCCATCGTAGCAGATGGGGGGCGCTTTGCAACGGCGGGGCCACAGGGCGCCGCGGGCCGGCACTCGGGATGGACGGGATGGACATTATGGGCGCCGCGACCGGGTGCGTACACGGGGCGCGGCCCTTTCACGTCGTCCATTTCTTTGCCGCGCGCAGTCGACGCCCTTGCTCGGAGCGTCGGCTCGTGCTAACCTGACGCGGAACAGGATGACAAGAGAGGAGCAATCGATGGAAACCGCAGCGTTTTCGGTGAAGAAGCTGCACGTGCTGCGCGTCGATCCCGGCGAGGATGTGCTCGCGTCGGTCGAGTCGTTCATCGAGGCGACGGGGCTGGAGCAGGCGGTGATCGTCGGGGGGTACGGGACGCTGGCCGCGCATCACCTGCACTGGGTGCTGAACAATCGGATCCCGAGCGACAACGTGTTCGGCCGCGGGGAGGGCGGGATCGAGATCCTGGCGATGAACGGGACGGTGGTGGCGGGCGAGCCGCACATCCACGTGACGCTGGCGACGACGGGCGGCGCCTACGGCGGGCACGTCGAAGAGGGCTGCACCGCCTACGTGCTCTGCGAGGTCTTCTTCGCCGAGCTCGACGGGCCGGCGCTCTCGCGCGAACGGGTCGAGGTCGAGGTCGACGGGATGGGCAAAGGGACTGTCCCCCGGCTGCTCTTCGGGGGCAAGTGACCGGGCGGGACAGAAGCCGGGCGAATCGGACAGGATGAACAGGATGCGAACAGGGGCTGTCGCGAATATGTCGCGGCCCCCGGCGCAACTCGTGAACTGGAGAGTCTTATCTCCTGCGCGGCAGACAGGAATGTCTGCCCCACCGTTCTGCTGGACATCATTGTCCTGTCCATCCTGTCCATCCTGTCAGAAAATTCTGTCCGGCGCCTCCGGCCCCTGGGAGAGAGGCGAGGGATGAAGACGCTTCGTGAGCTGTACCGGATCGGCTCCGGTCCGTCGAGCTCGCATACGATGGCCCCGCGCCGCGCCGCCGAGCGGTTCCTGCGCCGGCATCCCGATGCCGCGTCGACCCGCGTCACGCTCTACGGCGGCCTCGCCGCCACGGGCAAGGGCCACCTGACCGACGTGGCGATCCGGGAGGCGGTCGACCCGCACCCCGTCGAGATCGTCTGGGAGCCGGACTGCGAGCTGCCCGATCATCCGAACGGCATGCGGTTCGAGGCGCTCGACGACGCGGGCGCGGTGACCGCGACCGAGATCGACTGCAGCGTGGGCGGCGGCGCGCTCCTGCACGATGAGCCCTCGCCCGACATCTACCCGCTGGCGACGATGGACCCGATCCTCGCCCGCTGCCAGGAGACGGGCGAGGGGTTCTGGGAGTTCGTCGAGCAGGCCGAGGGCGAGTCGATCCGCCCGTTCCTCGGCGAGGTCTGGGACGCGATGAGCGGGGCGATCGAGCGCGGCCTGCACGCCGAGGGCGCCATCCCCGGCGGGCTCGGCCTCTACCGGAAGGCCCACGCCCTGCAGAGCAAGAGCCGGATGCTCGGGCCGGGGTTCCGGGCCGACGCGCTGCTGGCGGCGTATGCCTACGCGGTCGCCGAGGAGAACGCCTGCGCGGGCGAGGTGGTGACGGCGCCGACCTGCGGGTCGAGCGGGGTGCTGCCGGCGGTCCTCCGCTATTTCGTGGACGAGTTCGGGCACGACCGGGCAGACGTCCTGCGGGCGCTGGCGGCGGCGGGTTTGTTCGGGAACCTGGTGAAGACGAACGCGTCGATTTCGGCGGCGCTGGTCGGCTGCCAGGGCGAGATCGGGACGGCGTGTGCGATGGCGGCCGCGGCGGCGGCGCAGCTCTTCGGCGGGTCGCCCCAACAGATCGAGTACGCGGCCGAGATGGGCCTCGAGCATCACTTCGGGCTGACCTGCGACCCGGTCCGCGGCCTGGTCCAGATCCCGTGCATCGAGCGGAACGCGCACGCGGCGACCCGCGCGGTCAGTTGTGCCCGGTTCGCGCTCCTCTCGGACGGGCGGCACCGGATCACGTTCGACGACGCCGTCTCCGTCCTGCTCGAGACCGGGCGGGCGCTGCCGAAGCTCTACCGGGAGACGGCGCAGGGCGGGCTGGCCGGGGTCTACGAGAAGCGCATCGCCGAGCACCGCGCCGCCGACGAAGGCGAGCGGAGCGACTAGCGGTTGGCCCGAGGGCAGCCCGGGCGCTCTCACTCGACGCTTGGGTCGGGCGGCAGGCCGCGCTCCTTGTAGAGCTCGCGACGCCCGGCCTTGTCGCTCTCCAGGATCCCGCGTGCGACCTCGGCGACGGCCTCGGCTTTCTCGACCGGAACCACGATCACCCCGTCGCCGTCGGCGACCACCATGTCGCCCGGGCGCACCTGCACGCCGCCGCAGTTGACCGCGATGTTCACGCAGTCGGTCTCGAGCCTCGCGGGCTTGAACCCGCGCGAGACGAACTTCGAGTAGACCGGGCAGCGCTGCTTGATCAGCTCGTCGGTGTCGCGTGCCCCGCCGTTCGTCACCACGCCGACCGCGCCGAGGTTCATCCACTTGAGGCAGTTGTTCGAGCCGATGAAGCCGACGTCCTGGTCGGCGGCGTCGATGACCAGCACGTCGCCCGGCGTGATGTTGTCACGATAGACCTCCGGCGAGATGTCGCGGTACCACTGGCCCACGTAGTCCTGGAACTCGTCCGGCGACATGTTCGGCACCTCGCGGTTCGTCGGCAGGTACCGGACGGTGAGCGCCGGGCCCGAGATGCGGTGCGCGAACGTGTCGGTATCGCGCCACAGCGGGCGGACCTCCCGGCTCACGTTCCCGCGCTCGTAGCAGCCCACGTAATCCATCCCGTCGCACACGTCCGTGACCCGCAGGCCGCGGTACAGCTCGATCAATTCGTCGCGCTCCATTTACCTCCTCCTCAGGAAACGATGAGCTTGATGGCCCCGGCCAGCGCGAGCAGCCGGACGACGAGCCGGAACCCGGTCTGCGGGATCCGCTTCAACACGAACACGCCCGCGACCGCGCCGGTCAGCACGGCCGGGGCGAGACAGACGTCGGCGCGCACCGACGCCGCCGTGATCATCCCGCGGCTCCAGAAAAGCGGCACCTTCACGCAGTTCAGCACCAGGAAATACCACGCGGCCGTCCCGATGAACTTCTCCTTCTCGAACCGCATGGCGAGGAAATAGAACACGATCAGCGGCCCCGCCGCGTTCGCCAGCATCGTGGTCACGCCGGCCGCCGCGCCGATGGTGATCCCGAAGGCGGGATGCGTGGGCACCGGCAGCTCGCCCGGCTTTCGGTTCCGCCAGGCGTCGAGCGCCAGGAGCGCGATCACGATCCCGCCGATGATCGGCCCCAGCTCGTCGCTTTCGATCCTGCCCAGCAGCCAGTGGCCGACACCGATGCCGACCAGCGCCGGCGGCATCAGCCGCAGCAGATGGTGCCAGACCGCGCGCCGCCGGTAGTAGATCACCGCGACCACGTCGCCCGTGATCAGCATCGGCAGCATGAAGCCGAGCGATGCCTTCCGGTCCATCACCGACGCGAGCAAGACGACCGCGAGGATCCCGATCCCCGGGATGCCCGTCTTGGTGATCCCGATGATCAGCCCGGCGACGGCCAGGGCGATCCAGCCGGCGACCGGTGCGACATTCGGAGCGAACTCCACCATCGCGTGTCCTCGGAGCGGGTATCGTCGCGGCAAGCGTAGCGGGCCACGGGACGGAAGTCAAACGGGCAGCGGCTCGATCCCCTCCTTATGGACGCAGATTCACGCAGATTACGCAGACTGGCAGCGTGAGCCACGGTGAATACGGATGGAGACGGATGCACCAGCCCGACCACGAAGGCGCGAAGAGCAGCCAGGGGACCCAGGTCGAGAGCAGGAAGCCGTGACGAGGGGGCCCCGTGGCGGTTTGCGTATCCCTGTTTGAGATTTTAAGATTTGGTGTTTGTTTGCTGTTTGGTGCTTGTAACTTGGGATGTGTTTCGGATTTCGTGTTTCGGATTTTCCGACGTGCGTGTCTGCGCGGCTCATCCGATGCCGATGAGCGAGAGCCGGTCATGGTAGAGGTCGAGCATGCGGGCGCGGAGGGCGGCGTGCTCGGGGCGCTCGAGCCGCGGGTCGGCGGCGACGAGCGCCGCGGCGTCGTCCCGGGCGCGCTCCAGCAGGGCGATGTCCTCCTGCAGGTCGCCGATCCGGACGTCGGGTAGCCCGTGCTGGCGGGTGCCGAACAGCTCGCCGGTCCCGCGCAGCTTCAGGTCCTCCTCGGCGATGCGGAACCCGTCGGTCGTCTCCCGGAGGATTTCGAGCCGGCGCCGGGCGTCTTCGGACCGCGCGGACCCGACGAGCAGGCAGGTGGCCTGCTCGGGCCCGCGGCCGATCCGCCCGCGAAGCTGGTGGAGCTGGGCGAGGCCGAACCGCTCGGCGTGGCGGACCAGCATCACCGTCGCGTTCGGCACGTCGATCCCCACCTCGATCACGATGGTGGAGACGAGGATCTGGATCTCGCCCGCGAGGAAGGCGTTCATCACCCGGTCCTTCTGCTCCCGGGCCATCCGGCCGTGCAGGAGGCCGACGGTGAACTCGGGGAAGACCCGGTCGTCCAGCTCGGTCGCCGTCTCCATCGCCGAGTGCAGGTCGACCGACTCGGACTGCTCGACGAGCGGGCAGACGACGTACGCCTGCCGCCCGGCGGCGACCTGCTCGCGGATGAACGCGTGGGCGCGGTCGATCTTCGACGGCGCCACGACCTGGGTGCGGACCGGTTTCCGGCCCGGCGGCAGCTCGCGGATCGTCGACACGTCGAGGTCGCCGAACAGGGTGAGGGCGAGCGTGCGGGGGATCGGCGTGGCGGTCATCACCAGCACGTCGGGCGACCGGCCCTTCCAGCGGAGCCGCGCCCGCTGCATCACGCCGAACTTGTGCTGCTCGTCGACGACCACGAACCCGAGCCGATGGAACGCCACGTCGGACTGGATCACGGCGTGCGTCCCGATGACGATGTCGACCTCGCCGCGCCGGATCTCGGCCAGCACCTGGCGCCGCTCGGACGAGCGGGTGAGGAGCCGCAGGCGGACCTGCGAGTCGGCGAGCATCCGGCGGATCGTCCGGTGATGCTGCTCGGCGAGGATCTCGGTCGGCGCCATGATCGCCGCCTGGAACTTGTTGGCCACGGCGATGAGCATCGCGTACAGCGCGACGACCGTCTTGCCGCAGCCCACGTCCCCCTGCAGCAGGCGGTTCATCGGCTGCGTGCTCCGCATGTCCGACTTGATCGAGCCGATCGCTTTCTCCTGCGACCGGGTGAGCGTGAACGGGAAGAGGTCGCGGGCGCGGCGGTCGAATTCATCCGAGGTCTTGAACGCGATGCCCGGCGCCGAGCGGACCGTCTGGCGCCGCAGGGCGATGGCGAGCTGGAAGACGAGGAACTCCTCGTAGATGAGCCGCTCCTTCGCCCGGTCCTTCTCCTCGACGGACGGCGGGAAGTGGGCGTGTTCGAGGGCCTCCTGGATGCCCGGCAGGTGATAGCGGCGGCGGAGCGCGTCGGGCACGATCTCGGGCATGGCGCCGCTGTACTGGTCGAAGGCGGACCGGATGATGGGCCGGAGCTGGCCCTGCGAGAGGCCCTCGGTCAGCGGGTAGACCGGGACCAGGCGCGCGTGCTCGTCGCTGAGCGCCACGCCGCCGTGCTCCTCGGCCCCCACGTGCTCGAACTGCGGGGCCACCAGTTCGTAGCCCTTGTAGTACCGAACCGGGCCCCAGAGGAGCACGGTGTCGCCGACGTCGAACTGCCGGGCGAGGTAGTTCTGGTTGTACCAGATCGCCTTCATCTCCCCGGTGCGGTCCCGGATGCGGACAGTGAGGATGCCCTTGCCGCGGCCGCGGCGGTAGAGCTGGACCTTGACCACGTCGCCCAGCACCATCGCCCGGCTGTCGGGCTCCACTTCCTCGATGGGGACGAGGTTGGCGCGGTCGTGATAGCGGCGCGGGAAGAAGTACAGCAGGTCGCGGACCGTCCGCACGCCGAGCCGTTCGAGCAGCTCCTCGCGCTTCGGCCCGACGCCCCGAACGTACTGGACCAGGTCGGTCACGTCCGCCATACCGGCTCCTGTGGTACGACTGCCCCGGCCTTATCGTAATGGGAGCCCGGCCCGGAATCCAGCGTCTGGCGGGGGGCCGACGGCCCGCAGAGCGGGAGTGACAGCATGCAGGCCCACGGCGTCAGCCATGCGGATCGGCTGCCTGCCGGGGCTCCTCTTTGCTCACAAACATGCGGCAGCTTGATCGGCCGCCGCGACAACGGGGACGCCCCGCTCGCTCTGCGTCCCCCGATGGTGGCTGTACCGCGATTTCGTGAAGGCCAAACACGTGCTCCTGGCCGCGTGTGGGTGGCCCGACGGTGACGCGGGCATCCGAACCGCGGGTGGCGAGGACGTCTCGCGCTCGCAGTCTGTACGCATCCGAACCGCGGGCAAGATGCCCGCGACA
>JAWODX010000293.1:0-3280 GCA_046483085.1 Planctomycetota bacterium | reverse complement strand
GGCTGGATCCACGGCTCGAAGCCATTTTGAGGGGGCGGGGTGAGGCTCACAGTGGCGGCTCCGAGAACTATATCTCCGCCGGAGAAGACGCCCTTCTTGCTGGTCTTCATGGTCTTCTCATCAACCACGATATTTCCCCACCGGTTGGTTTCGATATCGGGAGTTGTATCCGGTATCAGCGGGTTGGAGGGAGACCTCGAAGTCGACGCCGGGCGACCGGTGGAGCTGGCTGACGAGGACGCGCTCGGCGCCGTTCACGATGAACTCGCCGCCGCCCATCATGATGGGGAGGTCGCCGATGTAGACGGACTCCTCGATGGTCTCGGGCCCGACGAGGCGGACGGTGACGGTCAGCGGCCGGCCGTAGGTCAGGCCGAGCTGGCGGCATTCGTCGGGGGTATACCGCGCGCGGCCGATCTCGTAGCCCACGTACTCCAGCCGCATGGTCTCGTCGTAGCTGACGATGGGGAAGCTCTCGCGGAAGATCGCCTCCAGCCCGCCGTCCTTCCGCTTGTCCGGCCGAACCCCGTCCTGCAGGAAGCTCTGGTACGAGTCGGTCTGGATCTTGACGAGGTTCGGGACGGCGACCGCGTCGCCGACCTTCGCGTAGTTGCGTGTGTCCATAAACGGAACTCCGCTGTGGAGAGAGGAACGCCGTCGCGGAGAACGAAGGCGCCGCGGCCTTCGGCTCCGTCGGGTGCCGCTCCTATCTCACGTCACACGATCTCTGACAGGGCGCGGGCGGGCTCGTCCTTCGGGCCTGCCGCGCGGGGGCCGGGCCTGTCGGCCCCACCGGCCTGTCAGCGCTCATCAGGGCGTCTGAAAAAGCTCTGGTGGAGCAGGCATTCTTGCCTGCTGCCGCGGCAGACAGGAATGTCTGCCCCACCGGCCTGTCAGCGCTCCTTAGTAACTACCTCAAAAGGGCGAATCAAATGTGGCACGGGCATCCTGCCCGTGAATATCCACGGCCTGGGAGGCCGTGCCACGGTCTTGAGATAGTTCCTCACTTCACTTCGACCTTGGCGCCGACCTCTTCGAGAGCGGCACGCATCTTCTCGGCGTCTTCCTTGCTGACGCCTTCGCCCACGGGGTTCGGGGCGCCGTCGACCAGCGCCTTGGCGTCCTTGAGCCCGAGCGGGGTGAGCTGGCGGACGACCTTGATGGTCTGGAGCTTCTGGTCGCCGGCCGCCTTGAGAATGACGTCGAACTCGTCCTTCTCCTCTTCCTCCTCGGCGGCCCCGGCGCCGGCGGCCCCGCCGGCGGGCATCGCCGCGACGGGCGCGGCGGCACTGACCCCGAACTTGTCCTCGGCGGCCTGGACGAACTCGGACAGCTCGAGCACCGTCATCTCGGCGATGAGGTCGAGCGCTTCCTTCACTTTTCCCGTCGGCTCCGGCTTCGCTTCCGTGGCTTCGGCAGTCGCTTCTGCGTCCGACATCTGGGTCTCCTCTCTTCGTCCCTCGTTGTCCTCGCGGGCCCTCGCCCGGTCACCGCCGGGCCGACAGCCCGCGATCCAACGGATCACCAATCAACGAATATCACCGTCTCCCGCCGATGACCGCCCAACTCCGGCCGCCATCGGACAATCCGATCGCGCGCACGGCAAAGGAAAAAGGGGAAAATGGGAAACCGGGAAAGGGAATCTTTCTGCCGCCGGGACAGCGCCAGACCAGGGTGTTTTTCCCGTTTTCCTCTTTCCCCGTTTCTTCTTCCTCACAGCTCTCCGTTCTCCTGCCCTCCAAATCAAATGTCACGCGGCATCAGGAGTTGTACCAAAACGGCTCTCGACAGGATTTACAGGATGAACCGGATGGTTTGAAGTTTGGCAGCACTGCCCCAATCCTGTCCATCCTGTTGATCCTGTCAAAAACACAAGGTTTTGATAGAGGCGCTTAGTCCTCGCCGGACTGCTCGTCTTCTTGCTTCTGCTTCGCCAGGGCGTCGACCACGGAGACGGCCCGGCGGATCATGGTGCGCGCGATGCCGAGCGCGGCCCGCAGCGGCCCGGCCGCCGACCCGATCACCTGGCCCATGAGGACGGGCCCGGGCGGGATCCGGGCCAGCCGGCCCGCCGCCTCGGCCGGCAGCAGCCGGCCGGCGAGCACCCCGCCCTTCAACGTCGTCAGCTTCTCCTTCTTCGCCCACTCGGCGATCACCTTCGCCAGTACGGCCGGGTCGTCGGCCCCGTACGCCACCGCGGTCGGCCCGTCGAGCACCGCCGCCATCTCGCCCTCGGTCGCGGCCGACAGGTGCTCGATCTCGGCGAACGCCCGGCGGACCAGTGAGGTCTTGACCACCGAGAGGACGGCGCGGTCGCCGCACCGGGCGCGGAGCTGGTCGCGGAGCGCCACCGCCTGCCGGCCGCTCAGGCCGCTGAAATCCACGAACACGCACGTGTCCACGTCGGCGAACTGCTCCTTCAGCTCGTCCAACATCAGCTCGTTCAGGCGACTGGGCATCGTTCTCCTCGCGACTCGCGGTTCGGGCTACAGGTCCACCTTGATGCCGGGGCTCATGCTGGCGCAGACCGTGATGCGCCGGACGAACCCGCCCCGGGCGCCGGTCGGCCGATTGCGGCGGACCTGGTCCACGAACGCCTCGATGTTCTCTTTCAGATCCTCGGCCGGGAACGACTTCTTGCCCACGGGGATGTGGAGGTTCCCGTTGGCGTCGAGCCGGTATTCGATCTTGCCGGCGGCGAACTCGCTGACCGCCTGGGCCACGTCGGGGGTGACCGTGCCCGACTTCGGGGAGGGCATCAGGCCCTGCGGGCCGAGCAGCCGGCCGAGCTTGCCCACGAATTTCATCATCGCCGGGTGGGCGACGGCGACGTCGAAGTCCATCCAGCCCTCGTTCACCTTCTCGACGAGCTCCTCGCCGCCGGCCTCGACGGCCCCGGCCTCCACCACCGCCTCGACCTCGTCCTCGGGGCAGAAGCAGATGACGCGCATCGTCTTCCCCGTCCCCCTGGGCAGCGAGATCGTGCCCCGGATCGACTGGTCGGCCTGGCGCGGGTCCAGGTCGGTGCTGACGGCGAGCTCGACGGTCTCGTCGAACTTCGGGCCGGGCAGCTCCTTGAGCGTGGCGATCGCGTCGTCCAGCGGATACTCCTTTTCCAGGTCGACCCGGTCGCGGGCCTGGAGGTATCGCTTGCCGTGCGTCATTCGGTGTCCTCCTCCGGCTCCTCGCCCTCTTCGGCGCCCGCGTCCAGGGGGCCCTCTCCGATCTCGATGCCCATGCTGCGGGCGGTGCCCTCGATCTGCTTGACGGCGCCGTCGAG
>JAWODX010000272.1:0-2726 GCA_046483085.1 Planctomycetota bacterium | reverse complement strand
ATGCCGCCTCTACAACGTAGTCGGCATCTTTGGCTGCATCTCTTATGTCAATCGACGTCCGAAGCCACTCGGCTGGTCGAAGCAGGCGCTCCAGGCGATCGAGGCGTCCGGGCTGAGCTGACCGCGGGTAGACAGAACGGGCCGGCGGGGGAAGGACCCCGCCGGCCCGTTTCGGAACTATCTCAAAACCGTGGCACGGGCTTCCGGGCGGTGTGTATTCACGGGCAGGATGCCCGTGCCACACCTGGGTCAGCTCTGTGAAATATGCGCGACAGTATATTGTGCGCGCCCGTGTGTGTCGCGGGCATCTTGCCCGCGGTCTCGCGGCCATCCTGGCCGCGTCGACCGCCTCAATGCAGCACGAGGGCGGGACGCCCTCGTGACACGCGGGCAGGATGCCCGCGTCACGAGGCCGGAAACGCAGACTGTTTTGTGTCGCACATAGTACTTCATGCTCCGACCCGTCCGGGTAGGCTAGAACAACCCCTTCACCTTCCCGTCCTCGGTGAGGTCGACGTCGAGGAACGCGGGCGTCGTGGGGAGGCCGGGCATGGTGCGCATTTCGCCGCAGAGCGGGAAGAGGAACCCGGCGCCGGCCGACGCGCGGATGTCGCGGATGGGGAGCGTCCAGCCGCTCGGCGCGCCCTTGAGCGTCGGATCGTGCGAGAAGGAGAGGTGGGTTTTCGCCATGCAGAGCGGGAGATGGCTCAGGCCCATGTCGGTGTACAGGTCGACGTTCGCCTCGGCGGCGGGCGCGTAGTCGACGGCGGCGGCGCCGTAGATCTCCGTGGCGATGGTCTCGATCTTCTCCTTGATGGAGGCGTCGTCGGGGTAGAGCAGCTTGAAGTCGGACGGCTTCTCGCAGGCGTCGACGACGGCCTCGGCGAGCTCGGCGCCGCCCTCGCCCCCGTGCGCCCAGACGTCGGAGAGGTACGCGCCGTCGGCGCCGGCGGCGAGCGCCGCCTCCCGGACCGCTTCGATCTCGGTGTCCGTGTCGGTCGTGAACTTGTTGACCGCGACGACGACGTTGACGCCGAACTTCTTGGCGTTGCGGATGTGCCGCTCGAGGTTGCAGCAGCCCGCCTTCAGCAGCTCCAGGTTCTCCTCGGTGTACGCGGGGTCCAGCGACCTGCCGGGCACGACGCGCGGGCCGCCGCCGTGCATCTTGAGCGCCCGGACGGTCGCCACGATGACCACGCAGTGGGGAACCAGGCCGGAGAGGCGACACTTGATGTTGAAGAACTTCTCCATCCCGCAGTCGGCGCCGAACCCGCTCTCGGTCACCACGTAGTCGGCCAGCTTCAGCGCGACGCGGTCGGCGATGATCGAGCTGTTGCCCTGTGCGATGTTCGCGAACGGGCCGGCGTGCACGAACGCGGGCGAGTGTTCCAGCGTCTGCATGAGGTTGGGCTTGATGGCGTCCCTCATCAGGACGGCCATGGCGCCGGCGGCTCCGAGGTCCTCGGCGGTGACCGGTTTCTTCTTCTTGCTGACTCCGATCACGATGCGGCCGAGCCGCTGGCGCAGGTCCTTCAGGTCGCTGGCGAGTGCCAGGATGGCCATGACCTCGCTGGCGACGGTGATGTCGAAGCCGGACTGCCGCGGCCGGCCGTCGCCCTTGCCGCCGAGGCCGATGACCACGTTGCGGATCGCGCGGTCGTTCACGTCGACGACGCGGTTCCACGTGATGCTGTAGGGGTCGATGTCGAGCCGTTCGAGGCCGCGCCGGGCGAGCCGCTTGTCGCTGAGCCGGTCCTCGTGGAGGATGCGGGCGTCGATGGCGGCGGCGAGCAGGTTGTGGGCCGCTCCGACCGCGTGGATGTCGCCGGTCAGGTGGAGATTGAAATCTTCCATGGAGACGACCTGGGCGTGTCCGCCGCCGGCGGCGCCGCCCTTGATGCCGAACGTGGGCCCCTGCGACGGCTGCCGAATGCACGTGCAGACGTTCTTGCCGATGTGTTGGAGCCCCTGCGAGAGGCCGATGGTCGTGACCGTCTTGCCCTCGCCGAGCGGGGTCGGCGTGATGGCGGTCACGTCGATGTACTTCCCGTCCGGCTTGTCCTTGTTCTTCTCGAGCACATCGAGCTTGACCTTCGCCTTGTAGTCGCCGTACAGCTCGAGGTCCGCTCGGTCCACCCCCAGCCGGCCTGCGATCTCCTCGATGGGCTTCAATTCCGCCGCCTGAGCTATCTCCAAGTCACTCGGCATCGTCCTGACCCCCATTGGGAAGAGGAACGGCGGCGCGGCCGAACCTGCACGCGAGTCCCGGCGGCCGTCCTCCCTCCTCCTCGACCTGATTGTCCGGCACCAAGGATCACTGGCACAGCATCATAGGCGCGGCGAGCGGCAAACGCAAGTGTGCAGCGCCGATTGTCTTGCAGGGGTCGAGATGAGAAGAAAGGGACACATGTCGCCTGCGCCGAGGCCCGGTCCGCGCCGCAAGCCGGGTAGATCGCCGGATACTATGTGCGACACAAGACTGTCTGCATTTCCGGCCTCGCTCTCGTGCTGCATCGAGGCGGTCGACGCGGGCAGGATGCCCGCGACACACACAGGCGCGCGCAATATCGTGTCGCGGACAGTATCTGCGGAGGCCCCTCGGTGCCTGCACGGTACTCATGAATGGGCATCCTGTGCTCTCCTGCGTCCTGCCTGCGAAGAAGGCCCACGGGAAGGAGATCCTGACCATTGAAGGCCTGGCGGATAGGGATTCTCTCCATCCTCTG
>JAWODX010000195.1:0-13918 GCA_046483085.1 Planctomycetota bacterium | reverse complement strand
TGTCCCCCCCCACCGAACCAGGCATTCAGCCGGTGGGGCAGACATTCTTGTCTGCCACCACACAGGTGAAGAGTTCCGTAGTGTGTTCCTCGCCCGTGCCTTACGCCCAATCCGCTTGCGACACTGTCGCGTTGTCGTGTTAGCACTACAACGCTGCTTTTCCTGGCGGCCTGGGCTCCGGCAGCCCCGCGCAATGGCCGGGCAGGCAGAAATGCCTGCCGCACCGACCAGAGTCCGCCGCATCGGTGGGGCAGACATTCTTGTCTGCCACCACACAGGTGAAGAGTTCTGTACTGTGTTCCGCGCCCGTGCCTTACGCCCATCTGCTTGCGACACTGTAGGGTTGTCGTGCTAAACAGCTACGGGCCGACGACCCGGCCTCCGAGTCTCCCCCAACTTGACACGCGCGGCGTGTCGGCATAGAATCCGTTGAAGATGTCCTCCGATTCCTGACAGAAGTCGCTCCCCGCGAAGTGGGAGAGTTTCGAGAGAATGGGTGTCAGTACCCGCTTCCCCCCCTGGCTGAAGAAACGCATCCCGAGCGGCGGGCGAACCGCCGCAGTCGGCGACGTGCTGACCGGGCTGGGGATCCACACGGTGTGCCAGAGCGCGCGCTGTCCGAACCGCTGCGAGTGTTTTGCCCGCGGCACGGCCACGTTCATGATCCTGGGCGACGTGTGCACGCGAAACTGCCGCTTCTGCGCGGTGCCCGGCGGCAGCCCCCCGCCGCTGGAAGCGGACGAGCCGGAGCGGGTGGCCGAGGCGTCACGACGGCTCGGGCTGGAGTACGTGGTGATCACGTCGGTGACGCGGGACGACCTCCCGGACGGCGGCGCGGGGCACTTCGCGGCGACGGTCCGCGCGGTGCGGGAGACAGCCGGGGCGAAGGTCGAGGTCCTCACGCCTGATTTCCAGGGCAACGGCGCGGCGATCGACGCGGTCATCGAGTCGGGGCCGGTCGTCTACAACCACAACGTGGAGACCGTGCCGCGGCTGTACGGGGCGGTCCGCCCGGAGGCCGACTACCGCCGCTCGCTGGGACTGCTGGAGCACGTGGCCCGGGACGGGCGCTGCGTGCCGAAGAGCGGGCTGATGGTCGGACTGGGCGAAAGGCCGGACGAGGTGCTCGACGTCATGGACGACCTGGTCGGCGTCGGCTGCCAGATGCTCACCATCGGCCAGTATCTGCGGCCGACAAAGTCGCATCACGCCGTGGCCGAGTTCGTGACGCCGGCGACGTTCGAGCGGTATCGGGAGGCGGGTCTGGCCCGCGGCCTGCGATGGGTCGGCTCGGGGCCGTTTGTCAGGAGTTCGTATCGCGCCGAGTCAGCGTATGCCTCGGCGCTGGAGGACCAGGGTTCACGGCGCAGAGGAGGAGGCGGAGCATGAGACACGAGGTGGAGATGCCCTCGCTGGGCGAAGACGCGGGCGACGAGTGCACGGTTTCGTTCTGGCACGTGGACGTGGGCGAGGAGGTATCGAAGGACGACCCGCTGGTGGAGATGGCGACGGACAAGGCGGTGTTCGACGTGCCGGCGCCCGTCGGCGGGAAGCTGGCCGAGACGTTCTGCGACGAGGACGACGTGGTGAAGGTCGGCGACAAGATCGGGGTCATCGAGACGGAGGAGTGAGCTTGCGGGAGATCGTCGGCCAGGATCGCGCGGTGGGGATTCTTCGCAGCGCCCTGGCCGCCGACCGGCTGGCCCACGCCTACCTCTTCGGCGGCCATCGCGGCGTGGGGAAGATGACCACGGCCCGGGCGTTCGCCAAGGCGCTGTTGTGCGAGCAGCCCGGCGTCGAGGCCTGCGGCGCCTGCCGGGCGTGCGGGAAGGTCGACCGGGGCACGCACCCCGACCTGCACGAGATCGGCCCGCAGGGCCCGGGCCGCGTGATCCCCATCAGGGTCTTTCGCGATCCCGACACCGGTGAGGGCCTGCTCCACGACCTGAGCCTCACGCCGGCCGAATCCACGCGGAAAGTCGCCCTGATCGACGAGGCGCACGCGATGACCGCGGCCACGGCGAACTGCCTGCTGAAGACGCTCGAGGAGCCGCCGCCGGGATCGCTGCTCGTGCTGGTGACGCCCCAACCGGACGACCTGTTGGAGACGATCCTGTCGCGCTGCCACCGGGTCCGGTTCGGCACCCTCAGCCCCGAGACCATCGAGGGGCAGCTCCGGGAACGCGGGGTGGAGGCGGAGCGGGCGCGGTTCCTGTCGCTCTCCGCCGACGGGAGCCTCGGCCGGGCGCTCCGCATGGCCGAGCAGGAGGGGCTGGCCGGTCTCCGCCGCCAGGTGCTCGCCCTGGTGCTCGGCCTCTCGGGCGGGAACATCTGTGCCACGTCTGCGCGGTTCGTCGAGCTGATCCGGGAGCACGCGCCGGAGGTGGCGGCGAGCCGGCCGGGGATGACGGCGCAGTCCGCGGCCCGCGACACGGCCGAGTGGCTCCTCGACCTGGTCGCTCTGTTTTACCGCGACGTGGCGGTCCGGCAACTGGGCGTGGATGCCGACCGGCTGTCGAACACGGACGTGATGGAGCAGATCGAGCAGGAAACCCGGACACCGGGTTCGGAAATCCGCGCCATCCTTGATACAATAGAGGAGACGAAAGGGCGCCTCCGGTCGAACGTGTACATCGACGCGGCGGTCCTCGATTGTTTCTCGCGGATCGCCGAGGCGCGAGCGCGGCCGGCGGCCTGATCCACTGGCAACGCAAGGAAGGCCAGATGAAATATACGACGCTCATCCGTTACGGGGCCATGCGGGGCATCGGCAAGTTCACCACCGACATCAAGAACCTGCGCCCGGGGAACCGGTGCATCGTCCGCAGCCAGCGCGGGACGGAGCTCGGCGAGGTCCTGTCCGAGCTGGAACGGATCGAGGGGAACCCGGGCAAGATCGACGGGACGATCCTCCGGCGCCCGGTGCGCCAGGACTACGAGCGCCTGCAGGAGATCCGGGACGAGGTCCAGCCGCGGGAGTCCGACTTCTGTGGGAAGCGGATCGCGGAGCGGAAGCTCCCCATGCGGCTGGTCGGCGTCGAGCACATCCTCGGCGGCGAGAAGGTCATCTTCTACTTCCTGGCGGATGGCCGGGTGGACTTTCGGGAACTGGTGAAGGATCTGGCGGCGGAGTACCGGACGCGGATCGAGCTCCGGCAGATCGGGGTGCGGGACGAGGCGCGCCTGCTGGCGGAGTACGGCCATTGCGGCCGGCCGCTCTGCTGCCGCTCGTTCATCAAGGACCTCGAGCCGGTCACCATGCGGATGGCGAAGCTGCAGAAGACCACGCTGGACCCGGCGAAGATCTCCGGCCGCTGCGGCCGGCTCATGTGCTGCCTGCGGTTCGAGGACGACCTGTACAACCACCTCAAGAGAGAGCTGCCCAAGAAGGGCACCCGGGTCAAGACGCCGGAAGGCACCGGCGAGGTCATCGGCACGGAGATCCTCGAGCAGAACGTCGCCGTCGAGCTCCCCGGCCGGCGCACCGTCAAGGTCCAGCTCGACGACATCGACGTCCTCCCCGACGAAGAGCCGAAGAAGAGCCGCCGGGGCAAGAAGACGGGCAAGGGCGATCAGGGGAAGAGGAACAGCGGGAAGAAGCGCTCCTCGGGGTCGGGCCGGCAGGAACGCCGCGGGCGGCGGGGCCCGAAGAATGCAGGCCGGGACGGTCGCGGAAATCAGGGCGACGAACCCCCAAAGGAGAAGCCCGGCCCACCGACGCCCAAGCAAGAGACCGGGAGGGACGCGGAGGCCGGATCGCAGGAGAACAGCGGCGACGACTCGCACCCGGTCAAGATCGAATGGTGGGAGGAGTAGTCTTGGCCGACGACACGTTCTACGTCACCACGCCGATCTACTACGTGAACGACATCCCGCACATCGGGCACTCGTACACGACCATCGCGGCCGACGTGCTCGCCCGCTACCACCGGCTGTGCGGGCGCCGTGTCCATTTCCTGACCGGGACGGACGAGCACGGGATCAAGATCCAGCGGGCCGCCGATGCCAACAACGAGACGCCCATCCAGCTCGCCGACCGGGTGGTCGAGCGATCCCGGTCGCTCTGGAACCAACTCGACATCACCTACGACGACTTCATCCGCACCACCGAACCGCGACACGAGAAAGTCGTCCAGCACGTCTTCGACCGGCTCCACGAACAGGGCGACCTCTACCTCGGCCAGTACGAGGGCTGGTATTGCGCCTCGTGCGAGAACTTCCTGGCCGACGACGACCTGGTCGACGGCAACTGCCCCGACTGCGGCAAGGAAGCCGAGTGGGCGTCGGAGGAGACCTACTACTTCAAGATGTCGGCCTACGAGGACCGGCTGCTCGCGCACCTGGACGAGCACCCCGAGTTCGTGCGCCCCGAGGCCCGGCTGAACGAGGTCCGCAGCCGCGTCGAGCAGGGCCTCCGCGACGTCAGCGTCACCCGCACGTCGATCACCTGGGGGGTGCCGCTGCCGTTCGACGAGAAGCACGTAATCTATGTGTGGATCGACGCCCTCATCAACTATGTCTCCGCACTCGGCTACCCGGACGGCGACCTGTTCGAGACGTTCTGGCCGGCGGACGTCCACCTGATCGGAAAGGACATCATCTGGTTCCACTGCGTCATCTGGCCGTGTGTGCTGATGGCCCTCGAGGTCCCGCTGCCCCGGACCGTCTTCGCCCACGGCTGGTGGACCCACGACGGCGAGAAGATGAGCAAGTCGAAGGGGAACTTCGTCGACCCCGTCGCGACGACCGAGGCCTACGGCGTCGATCCGTACCGCTATTTCCTGCTCCGGTCCATGCCGTTCGGGCAGGACGGCGACTTCTCGGAATCCGCGCTGGTCGGACGGTTCAACAACGACCTGGGCAACGACCTGGGCAACCTGCTGCACCGCACGCTCACGATGATCGAGAAGTACTTCGGCGGGACGGTGCCCGAGCCGCAGGACCTGCCGGAGGGCAACCTGCGCGCCCGGGCGACCTCGGAACTGCGCGATGTCGCCGGCTGGATCGCAGGGCCGGGCGGCTTTCACTCATGGATGGAGAAGGTCGCGTTCAGCCGCGCCCTGGAGACGGCGTGGGACCTCGTGCGGCGAGCCAACCAGTACGTGGAAGAAACGAAGCCATGGGATCTGGCGAAATGTGACGCCACCAGGGCGGAGCTGGAGACCGTGCTCTACTCGCTCGCCGAGGCGCTGCGGATCGTCTCGATCTACCTGTGGCCGTTTATGCCCGGCAAAATCGACGAGATGCGGAGACAGCTCGGCCTGGCCCCTGTCGATCCCGACCGGTCCCTGCTGGCCGAGACGGCCGACTGGGGCGGCCTGGCGCCGGGGATCACGGTGGCCAAAGGCGAGCCGCTCTTCCCCAGGATCGAGGAGGGAACCTCATGAAAGGCGGAGCACTCGAGGAACTGCTCAAGAAGGATCACCGTTACCAGAAGGCCGCGTACGGCTTCGTGATGGACTCGCTCGCCTACACCGTCCACAAGGCCGGCGAGCGCCGCCACGTCACCGGCCGCGAGCTCCTGTCCGGCATCCGCGACTTCGCGCTCGACTGCTGGGGCCCGATGGCCCGCCACGTGCTCAACGCCTGGGGCCTCCACACGACCGACGACTTCGGCGAGATCGTGTTCAACCTCGTCGACGTCGGCCTCATGTCAAAGACCGACGAGGACAGCAAGGACGAGTTCCGGGACGTCTACGGGTTCGTCGAGGCCTTCGACCAGGCGTCCCTGCCCGAGCTCGACGAGCACGGGCACATCCGGCGCCGGCTGCCCGGCTTCACGCCCCAGTCCTGGTCCTCCTTCCTGGGCAACAGCGAGGGAGACTGAGCGACTCCGACGAAGGGCGCCTTTCTTCTGTCACCTGAACCGGAGACCGATGGAGCCATGGACCGATTCGACATTTTCAGAGGGATCAAGCGCGACGAAGGGGGCAAGATGCTGCTGCTCGTCCTGGACGGCCTGGGCGGGCTGCCCCGGGAGCCCGGCGGCAAGACCGAGCTCGAGGCGGCACAGACCCCGAACCTCGACGCCCTGGCGGCGGAGTCGATCTGCGGACTGCACGTCCCCTGCTCCCCCGGCATCACCCCGGGCAGCGGCCCGGGCCATCTCGGCATCTTCGGGTACGAACCCTTCGAGTACAACATCGGCCGGGGCGTGCTCGAGGCGCTGGGGGTCGACTTCCCCCTGCAGGACGGGGACCTGGCCATCCGGGTGAACTTCTGCACCCTGGACGACGACGGCCTGGTCGCCGACCGGCGGGCCGGCCGCATCCCCACCGAGCTCAACGAGAAGCTCTGCGAGAAGCTCCGCCAGATCGAACTCGACGACGTCGAGCTGTTCGTCGAGACCGTCAAGGAGCACCGCGCGGCCGTCGTCTTGCGCGGCGAGGGCCTCCACGGCGGCCAGAACGATTCCGACCCGCAGGAGACCGGGACACCGCCGCTGGAGATCCGGGCGTCCAGCCCCGAAGGCGAAAAGGCGGCGGAGCTCTGCAACACGTTCGTCGCCCGGGCGCGCGAGATCCTCGCCGACGAAGAGCCCGCCAACATGGTCCTCCTGCGCGGGATCGATCGGTTCGAGCTGCTGCCGAACTTCACCGAGGTCTTCGGGCCAACGGCCGCCGCCGTCGCCACCTACCCCATGTACCGCGGACTCGCCCGGCTCATCGGGATGGACATCCTCGCGACCGGCGAGACGGAGGCCGAGGAAGTCGATACCCTGGCCGAACACCTCGAGGCGTCCGACTTCTTCTTCGTGCACATCAAGAAGACCGACAGCTTCGGCGAGGACGGCAACTTCGAGGAGAAGGTGCACAAGATCGAGCTGGTCGACGGCCTGCTCCCGCGGATCCGCGACCTGGGCCTCCGGGTGATCGCGGTCACCGGCGACCACTCCACCCCCTGCGTGCTGAAGAGCCACAGTTGGCATCCGGTGCCCACGCTGTTGTGGAGCGAGGTCTGCCGCCCGGACGACGTGACGACGTTCGGCGAGCGCGCCTGCAACCACGGCGGCCTCGGGGTCTTCCCGGCGGTTGACCTGGTACCCCGGATGCTCGCCAACGCCTACTGGCTCCAGAAGTACGGCGCCTGAAAATGGTGCCTGGCACAATTTCTCTGAATCGGCACGAGACGCCGTATGGAGGCACCCTAAATTGTGCCTGGCACAATATCCGGAGGAGGCATGAGTACTGACGACGCAGCAGGCGGCGCGAAGTTCGTGCCGGTCGAGAAGTCAGCGCTCCACGTCACCGACGAACAGCGGCAGGTCGCCCTCGAACGCTGCGAGTCCTACACCGCAGAGATCGCCGACTACCTCGAGGCCCGGAAGAGCATCCCGGCCGGACTGGACCTGGCCGACGAGTACGCCGCCGGGCGGGCGCGCGTGCTCGACGCGCTGGGTGGGACCGACGACGACTGGCACGACTGGCGCTGGCACGTCCGCCACACGATCACCGACGTCGACACCCTCGCGCAGATCATCGACCTGACCGACGAGGAGCGGGAGGAGATCCGCGCCGTCGAGTCGACCTACCGCTGGGGCGTCTCGCCCTACTACGCGAGCTTGATGGACGCGTCCGACCGCCGCTGCCCGGTCCGGCTCCAGTCCGTGCCGTCCGGGCTCGAGCTGACCGATCCGACTGTCGAGACCGACCCGGAGACGGTCATCTACAACTCGCCCGCTCCGCTGATCACGCGGCTGTATCCCGACCGGCTGGTCATCAACGTGACGAACGCGTGCACGATGTTCTGCCGGCACTGCCTGCGCCGCCGCCACATCGGACACGAAAACGTCGTCTACGCGAAGAAGGACGTCGAGCTGGCCCTCCAGTACATCGGCGAGCATCCGGAGATCCGCGACGTTCTCATCACCGGCGGCGACGCGCTCTCGCTCTCCGACGAACGGCTCGACTGGCTGCTCACCGAGCTCGGCTCCATCCCACACGTCGAGGTCAAGCGGATCGGGACCCGGACCCCGGTCGTGCTCCCGATGCGGATCACCGACGAGCTCTGCTCGATGCTCGCGCGCCACGCGCCGGTCTACCTCAACACCCAGGCCAACCACCCCAAGGAGATCACCGAGGAGCTCCGGGCCGCGACGGACAGGCTGACTCGCGCCGGCGTGCTCATCGGGAACCAGGCGGTGCTGCTGCGCGGCGTCAACGCCGACCGGCACGTGATGAAGAAGCTCATGCAGGATTGCCTCCGCGTGGCGATCCGGCCGTACTACACCTTCAACTGCAAGAAGCTGAAGGGCATCGGCCATTTCCGCGCGTCCATCGAGGACGGGCTGAACATCATGGAGTACCTCCGCAACTACACGTCCGGCCTCGCCGTCCCCACCTACATCTGCACACTGCCCAACGGCCGGGGCAAGACGCCCGTGATGCCGCAGTACCTGGTCAACATCAACGCCGACGGCAAGGCGCGGTTCCGCTCGTGGCAGGGCTACATCGTCGACTACGACGACGCCAAGCGGTCGGCGGAGGAACCGGCGTGAACGCCGACGCGTTCACAGCGCGGCTCGCGGCCACGCGCGAGCGGTGGATCGCGCTCCTCGAACAGCTCACGAACGTCGAGTGCGGCACGGAGATGGTCGAGGGCGTGGCCGAGGCCGGCGAACTGGTCGCCGCGGAGCTGCGCGACCTGGGCTTCTCCGTCCGGCGGGTCGGCGGCGGCGGCGAGTTCGGACCGCACATCGTCGCCGAGCTCGGTGGAGCCGACCGCCCGATTGTGCTCGGCGGCCACCTCGACACGACGTATACCGACTACGCCCCCCTGCCGGCGTTTCACGTCGACGGCCCGCGCGCCGTGGGCCCGGGCGTCTCCGACATGAAGGGCGGCATCGTGGTCCTGCTCGCGTCGCTCGACTGCCTCGCCCAGGCCGGCCGGCTCGGCCGCTGCCCGCTCGCCGTCCTGTTCAACAGCGACGAGGAGCGCGGCGCGCCGAGCTCGCGCGATTTGTTCCGGGAATACGCCCGGCGGGCGCGGGCGGCGCTCTTCGCGGAGTCCGGCGGCGCGAGCGGCGAGGTGGTGATCGCCCGGCGGGCGAAGCTGAGCTATCGGCTCGACGTGACCGGGGTGGCGCAGCACGCCGGCGAGATCCCCGGCCCGACCTCGTCGGCCGTGCTCGACCTGTCGCACCGCATCATCGCGGTCGAAGGGTTGAACGGCCGGTTCGACGGTGCGTCGTTCAACGCCGGCCGCGCCTGGGGCGGCGTGGCGAGTAACACCGTCGCCGCCGAGGCCACCGCGCTCATCGACATCCGGTTCCCCCGGGCCGAGCAGGAAGCGCCTATCAAGGAGGCGATGGCTGCGGCCGGGTCGACCGAGCACGTGCCGGGGTGCACCGCGGCGCTGACGCTCACCAGCTTCCGCCCGGCGTGGCCGGAGACGGAAGGCAGCCGCGCCCTGGCCGGACTCGTCGGTGACATCGGGGCCGGGCTGGGGCAGAAGATCGAGGCGATCGCGCGCGGCGGGACGTCCGACGCGAACTGGTTCGGCGCGGCCGGCGTGCCCACGCTCGACGGCCTCGGCCCCATCGGCTTCGAAGAGCATACACCGGGCGAATATACATTGATCGATACACTGTTCGACCGGGCGCTCCTGGTCGCCTCTCTGCTCGACGCGCTGCCCGCCGAGGGGGCGCCGTGAAAATCGCCATCCTCCGCAACACCCCGGACGCCCGCGTCTTCTTCCGCCGCGGCCGCCAGAACCGCGAGTTCTACAAGGAGTCCGACATCGAGGCCGCGCGCGACGCGCTCGCCGACGCCGGGCACGAGGTGCGCATCTTCGAGGCCGACGCCACCCTGCCCGACGCCCTCGTCCGCGCCTACGCCCGCCCCGACAGGACCATGCCCGACGACCTGTTCGCCTTCAATCTCGCCTACGGCGTCCAGGGCGAGTGCCGCTACACCCACGTGCCCGCACTGCTCGAGCTGCTCGGCGTCCCCTACCTTTGCTCCGGCCCGCGCGGCCACACGCTCGCGCTCGACAAGTACCTGACCAAGGTGCTCCTCGACCGGGCGGGTCTGCCCACGCCGGCGTTCCGCCTCCTCACCTCGCCGGCGGACGATCTGGCGGGCCTCGAGTATCCGGCCGTCGTGAAGGCCCAGTTCGAGTCGACCAGCTTCGGGCTGCGGATCGTCGACGACGAGCGCGAACTGGAGGAAGCGGCCCGTGCGATCCGCGACGAGTTCGATCAGCCGGCCCTCGTCGAGACGTTCGTGCCCGGCCGCGAGGTCAACTGCGGCCTGATCGGGAACGCTCCGCCGACGGCGCTGCCGGTGCTGGAGATCGACTTCGGGGACGTGCCCGACCGCGACCGCATCGCGACGCTCGAGGCGAAGAGACGGCGAACGGTGCGCCACATCTGCCCGGCCGAGCTGGCCCCGGACCTGGCCGCCGCCGTGCAGGAACTCGCCGTTCGCACGTTCGTCGAGCTCGGCTGCCGGGACTGCGCGCGGGTCGACTTCCGCATCGACGCGGACGGCCGGCCGTGGATCCTCGAAATCAACTCGATGGCCGCCATCCACCCGTTCGGTTCCTACTTCGACGCCGCGAAAACCCTCGGCTGGACCTACCCCGAAATGCTGCAGCGACTGCTGGACGTGGCGACCGAGAGATACCGAAAGGCCGAGCGGAAAAGGAGCCGCCCAGAAGCCTAGAAATCATCTCAAAAGGTGGGGCGGACATTCCTGTCCGCCGCCTGGCAGGCAAGAATGCCTGCCCCACCGACTATTGAGATAGTCTCTTAGTCTGCAACCCCCCGGAAGAGCGCGCTGCCGATCCGGACCAGGGTGGCGCCCTCCTCCACCGCAACCTCGTAATCCTGGGTCATCCCCATGGACAGGTCCGTGATTTCGACGCCCGGCAGGTCGAGCCCGGCGACCTGCTCGGACAGCTCGCGAAGCCGCGCGAACACCGGCCGAACGGTCTCGGCGTCGTCGACGAACGGGGCCATGGTCATCAGGCCGCGCACCGCCAGGCGCGGCAGCCCCGCCATCTCGCGGATCGCGTCGGCCGCCGAGTCGGCCGGCAGGCCGTGCTTGCTCTCCTCCCCGCTCACGTTCACCTGGACCAGCACCGGCATCGTCCGGCCCTCGAACTCCCCCCGCTTGCTGATCGCCCGGCCGAGGCGCAGGCTGTCGACGGAATGGATCAGCGTGAAGATGCGGAAGGCGTACTTGACCTTGTTCCGCTGCAGATGGCCGATCATGTGCCAGGTAACCTCGAGGTCGCTCAGCGCCTCGTGCTTCCGCTGCGCCTCCTGGACCCGGTTCTCGCCGATGTCCGTCACGCCGAGTTCCACGAGCGCGGGGGGGGCGTCGGCATCGACCGTCTTGGTGACGGCCACGAGCCGCACGTCGTCGGCGCGGCGCCCGGCGCGTCGGCAGGCGTCGGCGATTCGTTCGCGGACCTCACGCAGGTTCGCTTCGAGCCTGGCGGCGTTCATCGGTCTCTCCTGCACGTCGTTTGGCAGCGCTGTAGATGGCGGCCTGGATGAGCATCCCGGCGGCCAGGAGCGCGGCACACACCCAGTAGGGCGTCCGGGCCGCGGTGACCAGCCGCGAGATGAGCGCCACGATCAGCATACCGCCGGACCACCCGAAGCACAAGATGCCCTCGTGCAGGCCGCTCTGTCCCGCGCGTTTCGCGTGGCCCTCCAGCGAATAGTAGATGCTCGACATGTACACGACCCCCGCCCCCGTCCCGAAGAGCAGCGACCCCGCCAACAGCACCGACATCGGCGACGCCACGGCGAAGATCACGGCGCCGGCCAGCATGGCCATCTGGCCGCCGATCAGATAACGGTACCGGTAATGCCAGAAGTGGTATCCGCCGAAGAATACGAAGGCGAGCAGCATGGCCGCACTGCTCCCCCCCGCGATGAGCCCCGCCTCGAACCCGGAGAACCCGAGCCCGTCGGGGGCGGACAGCCTGGCGAACCGGGGGAACAGATTCCGAAGCACGCTCGCGCCGGCATAGGAGAGCGCGTTGGCGACCCACGCGGACACCAGGAACGCCCGCCGGAGCGGGGCCGGCGGGAGCCGCTGCGCGTTGAGGTCGTCGGTCTCCCCCTCCCCGAGCACGTGCCCGTCGTGGGTGGTATCCCGCCGGAAGGTCTGGTGGAGCATCACCCACAGCAGCGCGCCGATGCCCGCGCCGACGAAGAACGGGGTGCGGGGCGAGGCGTCGTGGAGCAATCCGCTGACCGGGTAGCCGAGCAGCAGCCCGGAGCAGAAGCTGATGCCGAACCAGCCGAGCCGGCGCGTCATCTCCCGCCCCTCGGCGCCGTCGGTGATCCGCGCCTCCAGGCTCGGCCAGAACATCCCCATGAACGCCGACCGGCCCACCGTGATGGCGAACAGGTGCCACCAACGGTTCGACACGGCGTAGAGGAGGCACGAGCCGATGACCCCGAACAGGCCGATGAGGATGATCGGCCGGCGCCCGAACCGGTCCGACAATCGCGAGAGGTAGATCGACCCCAGGGCCGTTCCCAGGCCGCCCACGGACATGAGCAGAGCGAACCGGAAATTGAAGTCGGGGACGTTGAACGGCGAGTCCGGGACGGCGCCCAACAGCGTCAGGCCCAGCGCCGAGCAGCCGATCAGCATGTCCATCAGTGCCGCGGCGGCGTAGTTCATCAGCCTGGGCACCGACGATCCGGATCCCGCGGCCGCTGGCTGGAGGTTGTCTGGCGGCAATGCGTCGACTCAGGTCTGTTCGGTTTCTTCGCCGGGAGATTCGACGGGGAGCCGTGCCACGGCGACGAGCGTCTGGCCCGCCTTCGGCGTGATCAGCTTGACCCCTTGCGTGTTCCGCCCGATCGTGCTGACGTCCGATACACGCGTGCGGACCATCATCCCCCCCGAGGTCATGAGCATGATCTCGTCGCTCTCTTCCACGCCGCGGACCGCCACCACCTCCCCGTTCCGTTCCGTGGTCTTGATGTTGACGACGCCCTTCCCGCCTCGGCCCTGCGGGGGATACTCGTCGAAGGTCGTCCGCTTGCCGTATCCGTGCTCGCAAGCCGAGAGCAGCGCCATGTTCTCCGCGTTCCCCTCGGGGATGCAGATCAGGCCGATCACCACGTCGTCGTCGCAGAGGTTGATCCCCTTGACCCCGCGGGTCGCGCGGCCCATGGCGCGGACCTCCGGCTCGGGGAACCGGATGGACTTCCCGCCCCGGGTGCAGAGCATCACGTCGTCGTCTCCGCCCGTCATGCGCACTCCGATCAGCCGGTCGCCCTTGTCGAGGTTGATCGCGATGATCCCCCCGCGCTGCGGCCGGCCGAACGCGCTCAGCTCGGTCTTCTTGACGATCCCGCGCTCCGTGGCCATCATCAGGTTCCGATCGTCGAACTCGCGCACGGGGATCATGGAGGTGATGGCGGCGGACTTCGGGACGCGCAGCAGATTGACGATCGACCGCCCCCGGGACGTGCGCCCGAGCTGCGGGATGTCATACACCTTCAGCCAGTGGACCTTGCCCTCCGTGGTGAAGAAGAGGATGTAGTCGTGGGTGGAGGCGGTGAACAGCGATTCGACGAAGTCGCCCTCTTTCGTCTTCGCGCCGATATATCATGGCTGCCGTAAAAGGCGATAACATGATGCCGATTGAGGGTAACCCGAAATAGAGAATAAATAATTGAGTCAGTAATGGAGTCCCCCGGATAATCTCTACAAAAAAAGTGCAGATAGCATAGAGCGGTTTATTGCCATATACTCTCCCCATTGCAACCGGGATACCTATAAAGATACCAATCATAATGGCAATAATTGTCAATTCTATGGTTACAACTACTCCCTCTAGTAATTTTGGCATTATATCCAAGGCGAGCATAAGAAAACTCATTCTGTTTTACCCCCGTAAAGTTCAGTGATTTTATGCAAAAATTCCCTGGTCCTGGGATTTT
>JAWODX010000158.1:0-2656 GCA_046483085.1 Planctomycetota bacterium | reverse complement strand
CGGTCCCGCTGCGTCAACTGTCAGCAGTGCTTCCAGTTCTGCCTGTTCGGCGTCTTCGAAGTCGACGAAGACGGCGCGGTCCTCCCCGTCCGACCGGACAACTGCAAGGACGGCTGCCCGGCGTGCGGGCGCGTGTGCCCGCGCGGCGCCATCATGTTCCCGCTCTACACCAGGGATCTCGCCATCGCAGGAGCGCCCGGGACCCGCGCGAAGCCCGACGAAGCGGCCAAGCAGATGTTTGAGCAGCGGACGAACAGGCCGCACGCCGACCCAAACGACGACCTGGACGATCTGATCGACGATCTCGAACAACTCATGGAGAGCGACTGAGCCTTGTCCGCGCCGACCGGATTCCCCGTCGTCCTGACCGCGCCGCGCACGCTGATGGCGCCGTACCGGCTCCTCTTCGACGGGATCCTCGCCTGCAACCAGACCACGAGAACACCCCGGCCTCTCGCGAACGCGCTCCTCATGCCGCGCCCTCGGTCCGACGCCCTGCGGGCGCCGGTCGCCCCGCTGGGGCTCCGACGGATCGAGGCGGCGCTCGTGCGGGACGGCTTCGGCGTGGACGAAGTAGCCGTCGTCGCCGGCCACCGATTGCCGGACGCGGTGGGCCCGGCCACGCGGGTCATCGGCCTGACCGTCGGCGATCCGCTCGGCCTGGGAATGAGTACGACGACGTCGGCGGCCATCACCGGCGGCCGGCCGCTCACCGCCCGGGCGCACACCGAGCTCCTCGGGCGGATCGAACAGGCCGTCGGCCGGTCCGGTTCGCCGGCAGCCATCATCGCCGGCGGGCCCGGGGCCTGGCAGCTCGAACAGTCCGCATCCGATTCCGTCGACCACATCGTGACCGGCTGCGCCGACGGGAACGCGGCGGACGTGGTCCGCGCCGTCGCCGACGGCGAGGCGCAGCCGCGCGTCATCGCAGGCCGGGGGGCCGCCGCCGAGGATATCCCCGCGGTACTCGGCCCGACCACGATGGCGGCCGTCGAGACGAGCCGCGGCTGCGAGCTCGGCTGCTCGTTCTGCACCCTCGCCCACGTCCCGATGGAACACCTGCCCGAGTCCACGATCACCGCCGACATCTGCACGAACCTCAACGCCGGACAGCGCGACGTCTGCCTGGTCAGCGAAGACCTGTTCCGCTACGGCGCGCAGGGCGCCGCCCCGGATCCCGCGGCTCTCATCGCGCTGCTCGAGCGGCTGCGCCGGTTCGACGGACTGGGCATGATCCAGACGGACCACGCGAACCTGCTCAGCGTCTCCCAGTTCAGCGACGACGAGCTCCGTACCGTCCGTCGGCTGATGGTCGGCGACACCGGTCAGGAGATGCCCTGGCTCAACGTCGGTGTCGAGACGGCGGCCGGTGAGCTGCTGCGGGCGAACGGCGGGGGCGCCAAGATGGGGCCCTGCCCGGACGACGAGTGGGCCGCGCTGGCATCCCGTGAACTCCGCCGACTCATCACGGCCGGTTTCTTCCCGCTGGCCAGCCTCGTCGTCGCCCTGCCCGGCGAGACCGGCGAGCAGGTCCGCCGCACCCGGGAATGGGCCGAGTCGCTCGCCGACGAACGGCTCGCGATCTTCCCCGTGCTGTACGCGCCGACGGACGGCTCGCCGGCCCTCCGGGGCCGCGACCTTTCGCGCGAGCAGTGGACATTGATCCGGGCCTGCTACCGGATCAATTTCAGGTGGATCCCGCGGATGTACGCGGACAGCCAGCGCGCGGCCGGCGTCCCCGCCGCCCGGCGCCTCCTGATGCAGGCCCTCGGCCGCGGACAGGCCGCCGTGTGGAGAGCCCAACTCGCGATCCGGACGAGGGGGAATCGATGAGCGGCGACCACGACGGGCTCGACCGGCTGCAGGCCGCACTCGACCGGACGGCGGACCGGCTCCTGGCCGAGATGAACGCACACGGCTTCTGGGAGGGCGAGCTCTCGCCGTCGGCGCTGGCGACCGCCACGGCGGTCAGCGCCCTGTGCACTGCCGACCCGGAACCGCATCGGGCGCGGATCGAGCGCGGGTGCCGGTGGCTCGCCGCCGATCAGAACGCGGACGGCGGCTGGGGCGACTCGCCGCGAAGCCCGAGCAACCTGGCGACCACGATGCTGGTGCGGGCCGCGCTGCAGCTCGCCCGGCCGTTCTGCCCGCCGGCCCCCGATACAGAGCAACAGGCGGAGGACTACCTGACCGCCCAGGCCGGCAAGAGCGCCGAGGACCGGATCCGGGCGGTCATCGCGGCGTACGGAGAGGACCGCACGTTCGCCGCTCCGATCCTGATGAACTGCGCGCTGGCCGGGCTCGTCGACTGGGCCGCCGTCCCGGACCTGCCGTTCGAGCTCTCCGTGGTTCCCAACGCCTGCTTCCGGTTCCTGCGACTGCACGTGGTGAGCTATGCGCTGCCGGCTCTCATCGCCGTCGGCATTCTGCTCGACCACCGCACCCCGAGCCGCAACCCGCTCCGCCGCTTCCTTCGATCCTAGACGGAGCCGGCGGCGCTGCGAAAGCTCGACGCGATCCAGCCCGAGAGCGGCGGGTTCCTCGAAGCGGTCCCGCTCACCAGCTTCGTCGCCATGAGCCTCGCCCCCGCCGGGCACGCCGACCACCCGGTCACCGGGCGATGCATCGACTTCGTGGCTCGGGCGCGTCTGGGCAT
>JAWODX010000177.1:0-4531 GCA_046483085.1 Planctomycetota bacterium | reverse complement strand
GGAGGACCGCCGTGAGCCACGCCGAACGCATCGTCCTGATCATGACCGATACCCAGCGGGCCGACATGCTCGGCTGCTATGCGGACACCGGGCTGAAGACTCCGTCGCTCGATCGCCTGGCCGCCCGGGGCGTCCGGTTCGACCGGGCGTACACCTGCCAGCCGGTCTGCGGCCCGGCCCGGTCCGCCCTCTTCACCGGGCTCTATCCGCACGGCAACAGCTCGTGGGCGAACACCATGGCCCTGGCCGCGAACGTCAAGACCGTCGGCCAGCGGCTGCGCGACGCCGGCGTCGACACCGCCTACGTGGGCAAGTGGCACCTCGACGGCGGCGACTACTTCGGGCTCGGCCGATGCCCCGACGGCTGGGACCCGGCCTACTGGTACGACATGCGCAACTACCTCGACGAGCTCTCGCCCGAGGAGCGCGTCCGGTCCCGCAAGCCGAGCACGAACCGGGACCCGGCCCTGACGGCGGAGTTCACGTTCGGCCACCGCTGCTCGAACCGGGCCATTGATTTCCTGGAGCGCCACCCCGGCGACCGGTTCTTCCTCGCGGTCAGCTACGACGAGCCGCACGGCCCCTGCCTCTGCCCCCGGCCGTGGTCCGAGATGTACCAGGAATACGAGTTCCCGAAGAGCCGCAACGTCTATGATACCCTGGAGGGCAAGCCGGCACACCACAAGGTCTGGGCGGGCGATCGGCTGGCGCAGGACCGCGATGCGGTCCGCATCCACCGGCCGGCGTTCTTCGGCTGCAACTCGTTCGTCGATCACCAGATCGGCCGGGTGGTGGAGGCGATCGACGAGCACGCGCCCGACGCGATGGTCATCTACACGTCCGACCACGGGGCGATGATGCAGTCGCACTGCCTCGGCGGCAAGGGCCCGGCGATGTACGACGAGATCACCCGCATCCCGTTCATCGTCCGCTGGCCGGGGCAGGCGCCCGAGGGCGCCGCCTGCCCGCACCCGGTCTCGCACGTCGGCGTCGTGCCGACGGTGCTCGACGCGATGGGCCTGCCCGAGCCGCAGTGGTGCCACGGGAGCAGCCTGCTCGAGACCGTCCGGTCGCCGGAGCGACCGCCCGACGACGCCGTCTTCATCGAGTTCGCCCGGTACGAGATCGACCACGACGGGTTCGGCGGGTTCCAGCCGGTGCGGTGCGCCTTCGACGGCCGCTACAAGCTCGCGATCAACCTGCTCACGAGCGACGAGCTCTACGACCTGGAGACCGACCCCGACGAGATGGAGAACCTCATCGAGTCGCCCGACCACGCCGACGTCCGCGACCGCCTGCACGACCGGCTGCTGCGGTGGATGAACGAGACGCGCGACCCCTTCCGCGGCTACTACTGGGAGCGGCGGCCGTGGCGGGCCGACGCCCGCGACGCGACCTGGGGCTACACCGGCATGACCCGCCAGCGCGAACACGAGGAATACGAGCCCCGCCAGCTCAACTACGGCACGGGGCTCGAGATGGACGAGGCGACGAGGGAGAAGTAGGGGCGGCGGAGCCGCCGGTCAGTGGTCATCGGTCTTTGGGCGGCGCTGCAAGCGTATGACGGGCTATGGAATGGGAAGAGCGGTTCTCAGCGTGAGCACGGTGGTCTTCCCCGAGGAGGACGTGCTCTGCGAGCGACAGCTCGAGTGGCTTCGCGCTCTGGGGATCGGGAGTGTCGAGGTGTCAAAGGATGACGCCCGGGCCTGTTATGCAGATCCGGCGAACTTGGGGAACGTGCGTCGGGCGGCGGACCGAGCGGGGGTCCGGCTTGCCTCTCTCCACGCCTGGTGCGGGCTCGATGGGGTGGACGATGTTTGCCGGACGGCCGCCGAGCTCGGGGCGGGGCTCGTGGTCGTGCACTGCCCCCACGAGGACCTTGTCTCGGATTTCGGCGCCCAGGTGGAGGGTGCGAGGGCATATGTCCGCCGCTGCTCGGAGCTGGACATGATCCCGACCGTCGAGAACAGCTCGCGACAGCCGCTCGGGCCGTTCGTCCGCCTGTTCCACGCGGCGCCCGAGCTCAACCTCACGCTCGACGTCAAGCACGCCTGCAAACCCGAGACCCTGGGCCTGACGCACAAGGACTACATGCGGGCGTTGGTCGACCGGGTGGCCAACTTCCACGTCAGCGGGATCAACCGCGCCCGCGATCCGGTGACCGGCGACGGCACCCCGCCGGGCGACGACCTGGTCGACTGGCACGAACTGGCCGAAGACCTGGCGGATCGAGACTACGCCGGGCTGATCACGATCGAATCCCACCTCCCCAACTACCTGACCGACGCGGAGCAGGAAGAGGCCTACGCCGATCTGCCGGACGTTAACACGCCCGACAACACGATCCCCGAGCGCCTGTCCAGCTACGTGGTCCGGTACTACCGTAAGCATCTGGCCGACGCCTTGGCATTGTGAGTGCGCTGGGCGCGGGCAGTCCCGAACGAACCTTGCACTGGCCGGTACGCTGGCCACCAGGAGACCGAGCCGAACCGGCCGAATGCGACCGGCCCCGAGCGGAAAGCTCCAAAGCCGCTCCGCACCTTGACAAGCGACGGCGTCCGCGCATACTGCCCCCGATACCGGCGGGGACCCGCGTGGGAACGCCCGAATGAATTCGTTCCAGAAACAGTGCATCGATTATCTTGCTGAGTTTGTCGAGCAGAACGTGCTGGCCGACGACGCCGGGCACGTCACGAAGATCACCCGCGAACAGGCGCCGTTCCGCGGCGGCCAGGCGCCGAACGTCACCCTCGCCATGGCGCTCGTCGCCGACCCCGACTGGGGCGACCACGCCGAGGCCGACCGCATCCGGTCGTTCGCCGCCGACCTCGTCGACGACTGGCACCGGGCGCAGCTCCGGTTCATCGACGACGGGGACGTCGTCTACAGCTTCCTGATCATCTGCCTGGCCCCGGCGTGCCGGCGGCTGCTGCCCCACATCTCGAAGTCGCGCCGCCGGAAGTGGCTCACGAACATTCGCACCGTCGCCGAGGCGGCCGGGCGGTTCCTGCTCCAGAAACAGGCCGCCTGGGGCAAGCCGGGCCCCTGGACCGGCTGCGGCCCCAACCACCTTTTCCTCACCGCCGCCTCGCTCTACCGGATGGGCGATCTGCTCGGCGAGGACCGGTTCCGCCGCCTCGCACGCCGCGCCATGCACAAGCTGATCGGGCTCCAGGCCGACGCCGGCTACTTCCCCGAGAGCGTCGGCCCCGTCGTCGGATACCAGCAGCTCAGCCTGTTCGGCGTCTGCGACTACTACGCCGCCAGCGGCGACGAGACCGTCCGCCCGGCCGCCGAAAAGGGGATCGACTTCCTCGTCCGCGCCCACTACCCGGACCTGACCCCGATCAAGGCGCTCGACCAGCGGCAGCGGAGTCACCGCCGGCCCGGACAGCTCGGCGGCGGGGGCGGGCGGTACGCGCTCTCGTTCACCGTCACGCCCGAGGGCCGCCGCTTCGCACAGATCATGCTCGACCGCTACACCCGCCGCGTGCCCGAACAGGACGGCTACGGTCCCTACTTCGCCGCCGGGCTCGCGGCGATCGGGGCGCTGAACCATCCCGGCGGACGCGGTGTCAAGCAGCTCCGGTGCGAGCGGCCAACGCGGATCGAGCGGTTCGACGGCAAGGCGGGCATCATCCAGCGCGACGGCTGGTGTGTCACGCTCGTCGGCTATCACGACTCGCGCCGGCCGGGCAACCCGTACGTGCTCGACCGGTCGCAGAACGTCGCCGTGTTCCACGAGGACTGCGGGCTGGTGATCGGCGGCGGGAACGACAAGCACCACTTCGAGTCGGCGACGTTCGAGATCCTCGAGAGCGGGACCTGCTACTACTTCCCGACCATCGACGAGCGGGCGCGGATCTCGCCGAAACGCGGCGTGCTCGACCTCGACTTCGGCGCGGCGCAGGCGCGGCTCGTCGCCGAGATCCGGTCGCGCAAGACCGTCGAACTCGTCGCCGGGCTGGTGACGAACCTCGGGGACCAGCGCAACCGGTTCAACCTCCAGATCCCCGTCGGCCCGGGCGCGAAGATCCGCATCGACGGAGACGATGTGCGGCTCCGCAAGCGGAAGACCGAGAAGGTCTGGCCCGTGGCGGAGTCGCTCGAGCTGCCCGGCCTCGTCGCGATCGACGTCCCGTGCGAGTCGCAGTTCTGCTGGCCGCACCTCCCGTGGAACCCGTACAACGCGCCGACGTACGAGAGCACGATCGACGCCGCGGTCGGCTTTCTCCGCATCCCGCTCGGCGGCCGCGACATCGCCGAGCGCAAGGTCGTCGTCCGGCGGCTCGGCTGAGCCCAGGCGCGGCGGTCATCACTTCACGATACCGATGATCTGTTTGAACGCGTCGCCCTCCGCGCGGCCGAGCATCTCGAAGAGCGCCATCTCGACCGTGGTCAGCTCGGCCCCGACATCCTTGGCCTTCCGCACCCCCGCGCGGCGGTTACGGGCGGTTCGCGACGACACGGCATCGAGCACCACGTGCGCCTCATAGCCCGCGTCGACCAGGTCGCGGGCGGTCTGGACCAC
>JAWODX010000114.1:0-5285 GCA_046483085.1 Planctomycetota bacterium | reverse complement strand
CGGCGGCGTGGACGCCCGAGGCGGGCAGTCCGCAGGGAGCGGTGCTCTCGCCGCTCCTCAGCAACATCTACCTCGACCCGCTCGACCACGCGATGGCCGAGGCGGGGTTCGAGATGGTGCGCTACGCCGACGACTTCGTCGTGCTGTGCGAGAGCCGCTCGGAGGCCCAGCGGGCGCTGGCGGCGATCCGTGAGTGGATGGCCGCCGCCGGGCTGACCCTGCATCCGGAGAAGACCTGCATCGCCGACGCGACGGAGCCGGGCGGATTCGACTTCCTCGGCTACCACTTCGAGCGCGGCCGTCGCTGGCCGAGCAAGAAGAGCATGGGGAAGCTGCGGTCCGCCATCCGGGCGAAGACACGGCGGACGAACGGCGAGAGCTTCGAGGCGATTGTGCACCATGTCAATCGGACCCTTCGCGGCTGGTTCGTCTACTTCCAGCACAGCCTGCCGACCACGTTCCCCGGCGTTGACGGATGGGTGCGGATGCGTCTGTGCAGCATCCTCCGGGCGCGTCGGGGCCGACGCGGACGCGGGCGGGGACGCGACCACAACCGCTGGCCGAACGCCTTCTTCGCCGAGCATGGGCTGTACTCCCTCGCAGCGGCCCATGCGTCGGCCTGTCAGTCCTCCCGGAGGTGAACCGCCGACTGGAGAGCCGTGTGCGGGAGAACCGCACGCACGGTTCGGAGGGGGGAGGGGCCGGAACCAACCGGCTCTTCCTACCCCTATCGGTGACCAGTCACCAGTGGCGAACAAGATCCACCCCGGCCGTGTCTGCGCGTTCGGGGCTGCATTCGGCCCGGGCGGCCTACTGGTGCTCCGCCCCGCTTGACGTGCCCGGCCGAGCCGATATTGTAATGGACATCGGACGAGGAGTGTCCCCGGGGAGGACACGGAGGCAACGGATGGAACGGATCAAGCTCGGACGGTCGGGCCTGGAGGTGTCGCCCGTCTGCTTCGGATGCTGGCAGATGGGCGGGTCGTACTGGGGCGAGGTCGACGAGGACGCGCTGGGCCGCGCGGTGCATCGGGCGGTCGAGGTCGGTGTGAATTTCTTCGACAACGCGGACGCGTACGGCGACGGCGCGGCGGAGTCGCGCCTCGGGCGGTTCATCGAGGATATCGACCGCGAGAAGCTGGTGATCGCGACGAAGGTCTATCACCACTGGCTCGAGGAGCCGGGCTCGAAGCGGGTGCCCGACCTGTCGTACGATTACATCATCGAGGAGTGCGAGGCGTCGCTCCGCCGTCTGGGCATCGACCACGTCGACCTCTACCAGGCCCACGCGGTGGACCAGTTCACGCACCTGGAGGAGACGACGCGTGCGTTCGACAAGCTGAAGCGGGACGGGAAGATCCGGGCGTACGGGCTGAGCAATTACAGCGGCCACGCGCTGCAGGCCGCGCTCGCGTTGGGTGACTACGACACGGTCCAGCCGCCGTACAACCTGATGCGGCGGGGGATCGAGGGGGACGTCCTGCCGATCTGCCTGGCGAACGACCTCGGCGTGCTGTGCTACGGGGCGCTCCACAAGGGGATGCTGACGGGGAAGTTCGACGGGACCGAGACGTTCGACGATCTGCGGTCGCGCATGGACGACTTCCAGGGCGAGCGGTTCCGGCGGAACGTGGAGGCCGTCGAGCAGATGCGGCCGATCGCCGAGAAGCTGGGCAAGTCGGTCACGCAGCTTGCCCTGCGGTTCGTGCTGGACCATCCGGCGGTGCATTGTGCGATCGTGGGGATCAAGAACGCGGCGCAGATCGAGGACGCGGCGGGCGCGATGGGCTGGTCGCTGGGCCGCGAGGACTACTACGACCTCCGCCGGCTGTTCTGAGGGACCGGCCCGAACCGAGACTGCTTGACGCAATGGAGTCAGGTACTCCGTGCGCCTGTGGCGCTGTTCTGGTACACTGGAGCCGATATGTTAGAGACGGCTCGCTCGAAGAACGGTACTGGAATTCGTCTGACGGACGAGCGTTGGGCTCATATCACCGAGGAACACGCTGAACTTGCTGGCCGGCGAACAGAGGTCTTGGAGACGGTTGAAAACCCTGACCGAATCGTGGCCGGCAATGCGGGTGAACTGCTGGCACTCCGCTTTCTGACTGGCAGGCTGCATGTAGTCGCTGTTTATCGTGAGTTTGATGACGATGGGTTCATCATCACCGCGTTTCTGACCTCGAAACTGCGGTCATTTGAGAGGAGAGAACAGCTATGGCCGTGATCGACGTGCAAGACTATCTCGGCGTGATCTCGGCTGTCCGACGATCACCCGGCGGCTATCTGTGGTCCTCGTACGATGCGGAGGCCGATGTGCTCTACATCAATTTCAAGAAACCGAGCCGGGCCACGGACAGCGAATTGACCGAGGACGACGTGATTGTACGCTATGAAGGAGATGAGGTGATCGGCCTCACTGTGCTCCACGTCAGCAAGCGGACGTGAGACTCAGTCGTCGGCCGTCTCGGTCACCCGGTCGAGTTGGGCGAGGATCTTCTCGCACTCGGCCGGGCTGAAGTCGCGGCCGTAGAAGCGGAGGAAGAGCCGCCGGCGGATCTCCCCCTCGTCCCGGACGCCCTCGGCGATGATCCCGGCGCGGGCGAACGTCTTCGCCGCGTCGAACATCCGGCCCGCCATCTTCAGCCGCTCGACTGGCGGGACGCTCATCAGCATGTCGTGATAGCGCTTCTGCACGTCCGGCGGCGTGTCGTTCATCGGTCGCTCGCCCGCTCCAGGAGATCACTCAGCCCCAGCTTCTCGGCCCATTTCTCGAGGTATGCCCGGTCGAGCTCAGTGCCGGAGGTCGCGATCGCGCGGGCATCCCCGAGTTGGAGCTCGGATTCCGAATCTCTCGCCCATCGCAGTTTCGACAGGAGCAGGTCTTCGGGCGCGACGATGGAGACGGACACGCCTTTGAGATCCGCACGCCGCCGTCGCTCGAACTCCAACTTCCGGTACTCTTCGTCCTTGCGGACGATGAAGTCCGCCTTCTGAATCCACGCATTATGGATGATGTTGAACATGGAACGATTCCTGATCGCGCTCCGAACGACCTCTTCATCAACGTAGCACTCCTCCTCGAAGAGGCGGGTGATCGTGGGCGCGTCGCCCGGTTCGCACGCGACCACGACGTCGACGTCACGCGTCATGCGCGGCTGGGCGTAAAAGCTCAACGCCACCGAGCCGGTTACCATGTAGGGGATGCCCGCCTTGTCGAGCCGCTGCGCAATCTGTCTGACGAACTGGACCTGCTCGCTATCCATCTGGCCCCCGCCTGGCCGATCCTCGGAGCGAGCGGTATGCTACGCGGCCCGACGCGGAAAGTCAAATCGCGCGGGGCGATTTCGCCGCGCCGGTTGCAAAGGGCCGCCCCGTCGGGTAGAACGTCGGACGTGACGACGGAGAACGAACGAAACTGGCCCGAGCTGCACCGGCAGGTCTGCTTCGGCGAGTCCGGCGGGCGGATCATCTGGCAGCCGCGGATCGGCTGCTGGTACAACGACAAGCAGTTCGCCGGCGAACCGCTGCCCGAGCCCTACGAGGGGCTTTCGCGCGAGGACATCTTCCGGCGGCTCGACTGCTCGGCCCGCCTTTACCGCCACTACAACCCGTGCTTCCGGCGCGTCGAGCACCGCGACGTCCGCTTCGAGAGCACTTGGCTGAACGACCTCGACGAGGGGATCACGATCACCACCCCCGTCGGCACGCAGCAAGCCGTCCACCGACACAGCCCCAACAACGCCGGCATCATCCACCTCAAGTGGGAGGTCGAAACCGAAGACGAGCTCCGGGTCGCCACCTGGCGCGAGGAGAACGGCACCTGGCGGTGGGACCAGGAGCGGTTCGACCGCGCCCAGCGCGAGGTCGGCGACCTCGGCGCCCCGACCGTCTACATGCCCCGGATGAACGTGCAGTGCCTCTACATCGAGAAGATGGGCACGCAGAACGGCATCTACGCGCTCCACGACTGGCCCGAGACCGTCGAGGCGTTCTTCCGCGCCCGCGAGGAGAACCACGACCGCCTGATCGACCTGATCAACGACTCGCCGATCGACATCATCAACTTCGGCGAGAACATCCACGCCGGCACCCTCCCGCCCGACCTGTTCCAGAAATACCACCTGCCCGCATGCCGGCGCCGATGCGAGAGGCTCCACGCCGCGGGCAAGTTCTGCCTCTCGCACTGGGACGGCGACTGCCGCCCGCTGCTCCCCTTCGCCCGCGAGACCGGGCTCGACGGCATCGAAGCCATCACCCCCCGGCCCCAGGGCGACGTGACCCTCGAGGAAGTCAAGGAGGCGCTCGGCGACGAGATGTTCCTCCTCGACGGCATCCCCGCCGTCTACTTCGACGAGACGTACTCGGTCGACGAGCTGCTCGACTGCGTGCGCGAGCTGATCGACCTGTTCGCGCCGAAGCTCGTGCTCGGCATCAGCGACGAGATCTCGTCGACCGGCGACATCGAGCGCATCCGCGTCGTCGGCGAAATCGTGGACGAGTACAATGAGGCGGTGTCCGATCATGAATGACACGACGATCCTCCGTGACCTGGCGAAGCAGTACGCCGACGTGTGCGCGAAGCCGGTCTACGAGGAGCGCCGCGACCTCTGGCGGCGGCACAATTCGCTCGAGCCCACCCGGCCGCTCGTCTACTGCCGCTGGTTCGCCTGCAACGGCGAAGTCGTCGACCCGCAGCTCCAGTGCCGGGACCCGTTCCACCGCGGCTTCGAACGGCAGCTCCGCCACTGGCTCTTCCAGGACGAGATCGGCGACGACTACACCCTCGAGCCCTGGATCGCGGTCCAGGCCGCCCGCGTCACGCCCGAGCCCGGCCTGTGGGGCGTCAAGACGGGCCGGATCCCCAGCACCGAGGAACGCGGAGCCTGGATGTTCGACCCGCCGATCAAGGAACTCGACGACCTCGAGGAGCTCGTCGTCCCCCGCCACGAGATCGACGAGCAGAAGACGGCCGAGCGGGCCGGGCGCCTGCACGACGCGATCGGCGACCTGCTCACCGTCTGCGTCGACCGGGCGCCGGCGTGGCGGAGCTGGCGGGCTGACATCTCGACCGACCTCGCCGGGCTGCGCGGGCTCGAACAGATGATGTGGGACATGGTCGAGCGGCCCGACTGGCTCCACCGCCTCGTCGGCTTCATGCGCGACGGCATCCTCAAGGCGCAGGACGAGGCCGAACGGGCCGGCGACTGGCGCCTCTGCGACCACAACAACCAAGCCATGCCCTACGCGACCGAGCTGCCCGATCCCGCGCCGGATGACCGGGC
>JAWODX010000020.1:0-6967 GCA_046483085.1 Planctomycetota bacterium | reverse complement strand
TGCACATCTCTTCCGGGTGATCGGTACGCGCCGCGCGGCCCGGGGCGTCGGCCGGTTTCACGCTGACCGGCACTGATTTCAGTGACGATCTCACAATCGTGGCACGGCCTTCCAGGCCGTGGATACTCACGGGCAGGATGCCCGTGCCACGCATGCCCGTGCCACGTCTGCCCGTGCCACGTCTGCCCGTGCCACGTCTGCCCGTCCCGATCTCACAATCGTGGCACGGCCTTCCAGGCCGTGGATACTCACGGGCAGGATGCCCGTGCCACGTCTGGAGGCATTTGCGATGTCCCCTGCTGCGATCACAAACTGTAGCCGAGGTCCATGACCTCGGCCCTTCTCCGGCCTCATGGAGGCCGGCTACAGTCACCCCAGCTTGATCACACCGGACATGGCAAATGCCACGTCTGCCCAACCCCTTGACATAGTCACTTGGGAGCTCTGACAACACGGTGGGGCGGACATTCCTGTCCGGCGCGCAGCAGGCAAGAATGCCTGCTCCACCGGAGTCCTGGTGGGCGGCGTTCATCCCTCTTTCTGTAGCGCACATCTCTTCCGGGTGATCGGTGCGCGCGGCGCGGCCGGGGTGCTCCCGGGCGGGGAGCGACCGCGTAACGACTGGCGCAGCCAGGGGATGCGGTCGTTTCGGGCCGCGCGTTTCGATTTTGCGACGTTGCCGGGCGCGCGCCGCGCCGGTGCTGATCCTCGGGTTTTCTCCGTAAGCGGTCGATTAGTCGTGAGTCAGGCGGGCTCTGCGGGGGTCGGAGGCCTGCCGGGCCGGGCCGGGTGTTGTCGTTTCACAACATGGTGAGGTATTTGCCATGTCCAGTGTGATCAAGCTGGCGTGACTGTAGCCGGCCTCCATGAGGCCGGAGAAGGGCCGAGGTCACCCTACTTCGCCCTCTCGGGCTCCGAAGGGCAGGTCGACCTCGGCTACAATTTGTGATCGCAGCAGGGGACATGGCAAATGCCTCGGGCTCAGCCGGCCTTGATGCGGCCGACGTCGATCTCGAGTTTCTTCACCCGGTGCCACAGGCTGCGCTCGCTCACGCCGAGCAGCCGGGCCGCCTTGCTCTGGACCCCGCCGGTCTGGTGCAGGGTGTCGACGATGATCTGCTTCTCCACGTCGTCCAGCGTGTCGTCCAGCGAGTCGACCTTGTCCGGCAGGGTGTACTTCGGGTCCTCGGCGATGGACTGCAAATGGAGAGGGAGACAGCGGGGGGTGATGATGTCTTCGTCGGCCATGACCACGGCGCGGTGGACACAGTTCTCGAGCTCGCGGACGTTGCCCGGCCAGTGATACATCTGGAGCAGGTCCATCACCTCGCTCGACACGCCGTCGACCGCCCGCCCCATCTCCTCGTTCGCGTGGTAGAGGAAGTTGTCGACGAGCAGCGGGATGTCTTCCTTGCGCTCGCGAAGCGGCGGGACGACGATGCTGAACACGTTGAGCCGGAAGTAGAGGTCTTCGCGGAACCGGGCTTCCTCCACCGCCCGGGCCAGGTCCTTGTTGGTGGCCGCGATCACGCGGACGTCGATGCCGATGGTCTCCGTCCCGCCGACCAGCTCGAACTCCTTCTCCTGCAGCACGCGGAGGATCTTCGCCTGGGTGGCGAGCGACATGTCGCCGATCTCGTCGAGGAAGATTGTCCCCTCGTTGGCCAGCTCGAACTTGCCGCTCTTGCGCTGGACGGCGCCGGTGAACGAGCCCTTCTCGTGCCCGAACAGCTCGCTCTCGAGCAAGCCCTCGGGGATGGCGACACAGTTGAGCTTGACGAACGGATCGTCCTTGCGGGCGGAGTGGTCGTGGATGGCCTGGGCGATGAGTTCCTTGCCGGTGCCGCTCTCGCCGCAGATGAGGACCGTCACGTCGGTCTCCACCACCTTCTGGATGAGCTCGTAGACCTGCTGCATGGCGCTGCTGGTGCCCACGATGTCGTCGAACGAGTACTGGCGGCGCAGCTTGGCCTCCAGCTTCTTGACGTCCTGCTGCAGCCCCCGCTTCTCCAGCGCCCGGCTGATCACCACGCTCATCTCGTCCATCTTGAACGGCTTGGTGAAATAGTCGTAGGCCCCCGCCCGCATCGCGTCGAGGGCCAGGTCCTTCGAGCCGTAGGCGGTCATCACGATGACCACCGCGTTGGGGTCCTGTTCGCGGATGCGCGGGATCGCCTCGATGCCGCTCATGCCCGGGAGCCGGATGTCGAGCAGCACCAGGCTGTAGCGCCTCTGCCTGACCGCGTCGATGGCGGACTCCGCGTCGCCCACGGCGTCCGACTCGTAGCCGCGTTTCTTCACCGCCTCTTCCAGGAAGAAGCGCATGTGCTCGTCGTCATCGACAATGAGGACTTTCTCGCTCATGAGGTCACGCCCTGCGTTTCGTGCTGCCGCGCCGCGCCCACGGACTCGACGGGCAGAATGATGTGGAAGGTCGTCCCGGTGTCCGGCTCGCTGTCGACCTCGATCGCGCCGTCGTGGGCGGAGACGATCTGGTGGGCGATGGCCAGCCCGAGCCCCGTGCCCTGGGGCCGGGTGGTGAAGAACGGCGTGAACAGCTTGCCCCGATCCTCCGGTGAGATATACGAGCCGGTGTTGTGCACGGCGACGTCGACGCGGTCGGCGCCGCCGGGCGTCTCGCCGGGCAGGAGGCGGATCGACGTGCGGACCGTCCCGCCCGCCGGCGTCGCCTGGAACGCGTTCCGGACCACGTTGATCACCGCCCGAGCCAGCCGCTCCCGGTCGGCGTTGACTCGGATCGCCGGGCCGGGCTCCTCCTCCTCGACCGCGACCTGCTTCTCGTCGGGGTCGGGCCGGCTCAATTCGACGCTCTCGTGGACGATGCCACATACCTCGTGCGGCGCCGCGGTGCCCGTCGGGGGCTGCGAGAACTGCAGCAGGTTCTCCACCAGGTTGTTGAGCTGGTCGATCGTGCTGAGGATGATGTCGACGTAGCGCCGCTTCGGATCGTCCCGGCCGAAGTCCTCGCCGATCAGCTCGACCAGGCCGCGGAGCGACCCGAGCGGATTGCGGATCTCGTGGGCCATGCCGGCCGAGAGCCGCCCCAGCGACGCCAACTGGTCGGTCCGCTCCACCCGCTCGCGCAGTCGTTTCAACTCCGCCAGGTTCTTGAACAGGATGACCAGGCCCTGGTGCCGGCCGTCCTCACCGCGGAGCGGCGAGATGGTGGCCCCGAGCGAGACCGGGGTGCCGTCCACGGCGGCCGCGGACACCTCGACCGAGGAGAACGTCTGCCGCCGGCTGAGCGCCGACCGGATCATCTCCCGAATCTCTTCATTGCCGGGGACGTCCGGGAAGACCGCGCTGAAGTGCCGGCCCACGACGTCCGGCGCCCGGCAGCCCAGCGTCTCCTCCGCCACGCTGTTGAAACTCGTCACCGTGCCCCGGGCGCAGGTGGTCATCACCCCGCCTTCCATGCTGTCGATGATGTAGCCGAACAGCTTCTCGTCCCCGCTCGGCTCGGCGCCGGCCACCGCCGTCGGCGCCCTCGGGGCGCGTCCGGCGCTCCCGCGGACGATCCAGCCGATGATGAGCCCCGCGCCCAGGCCGCTGGCCGCCGCGGCCACCCCCACGATGACGCCCATCTCCGCCAGCGTCTCCGCGTTGGGCAGCACCGCCACGACCAGCCAGAACCCGGATCCGAGCGCCGCGACACCGACGCCGATCACCACGGCAAGGATCGGTCGTCCTCCGATCCGCCGCTTCCGCGCGTCCGGCGGGGGCGTGCCCGGGCTGCTGTTGTTCGCCGGATCGCGCTCGGCGCCGTGGGGCTCGGTCATCGGAGATACCTCGCAGGTGGGGAGAGGCGCGGGTCCCGGGCTGGCGGGCCGCCGGTTTCGGGGAAGGCGACATCGGGCGTGCGGCCGCCGCGGGGCGGTCCGGGCGCGGTCACTCGGTCATGGCGTAGACGAGGATGTTGGTCAGGAGTTTCTTGCCGGACCTCAGTGTCACGCCACGACATGCCGCACATGGAAACCCTTCGAAGGCGCAGCCGACGTCGAACTTGCTGTACACCAGGACCGCCCGGCCATCGACGACGATGGCCTCCAGGAACGGGCCCTTGAGGCCCGGGCGTTCCTGTTTCAGTATCGGGAGATACTCGGTGCTGTTTATCCGGTGCTTGATCCGGAAGATCTTGTGGTCCTCCGGCAGCCGCTCCAGCTTCTCCTCGGGGAACAGCCGGTCGACCAGCCCCCGGAACGCCTTGTCGAATTCCGCCCGGCCGCAGCACGCGTCGGCGAGCAGGAACCCGCCCCGGTCCAGGTACCTCCGCAGCGCCTCGACCTGCTCCTTCGTGTAGCGGAACTCCCGGTGCCCGGTCATGTAGAGGAGCGGATACTTGTAGACGCGCGGATCGGTCGGCTCGAGGTCGACCCGCTCGAGGTCGACTTTCGCCCCGGTCGCCTTGGCGAAATGGTAGAGCATCGCTTTCGCGGCCGTCGGGTCGGGGTCCCAGTCGCCGCCGTGCTTGAGCTGGGCAAAGACCAGGGCGCCGCGGGCCACCTTCCCGTCGTCCTCGATCTCGCTCTCCTGGACGAGCGACGGCGGTACCTCCGCCAGCTTGTCCTTGAGCGGCTTGTAGCCCATCGCATAGGCGGCCACGTTCACCCCCATCCGGAACGCATTCCGCTCGTCCACCGCCAGGCGCGCATCGTGGATGTTCCCGTCCCACGCGCACGAGAGGTCCCGCTTCGAATAGAAGACCGCCGTGCGGCAGCCGGTCGTGATCCCCTCCCACACCTGGAGCCGCTTGACCCGGATCTTGTGACGCAGCGAGTACACCGGGTGCCCGGCGGGCAGGTCGGCCAGCGGGACCTCGGGGAAGATCTCCTTCATCTGCGCCCGGAACGACGTGTCCAGCCGGTCATTCATGCAGCAGGCGTCGGCGACGATTGTGCCGCCCCGCTCGCAGAACGCCCGCAGCTTCGCCCGCTGCTTCGCGGTCAGGTCCAGCCGCCCGTGCCCCGTGACGTAGAGGATCGGCGCCTCGAGCCACACCTCGACCGGGTCCGACAGCCGGACCGTCTGCCACGTGCATTTCAGCTTCAGCTCGCGCGAGACCTGCTTCGACAGGTGGTCGGCGTCGTAGTAATCGGTGTTCCAGCCGGCGCCGTAGGCCAGCTTCTGGACCAGGACGCTCGCGCTGGCCTTGCCCAGGAAGAGGAGGTTGAAGACCGTCTCCAGGTCGACGCGGTGGCGGCCGTGCCAGCTCCCGTCCGCCCGCTGCGTGCGAACCAGATGTGCGGCGCCCTCGGCGTACCAGTCGTGCTTGCCGATGTGCCTGCGGCCACTGAACGCACACGCGCGCTCCAGCGCGTAGAGGTAATAGCCGACGTAGGTCTGCCCGCGGCCCGGGTTCTCCGTCACGCTGAAGTGCTTCGCCAGCCAGTCGAGCGCCTTGGCGATCCGCTTGTTCTGCATGTAGACGCCGCAGCGCGGCGACCGCTGGTGCAGCTTCATCCCGCAGATGTACAGGCTCCCCAGCCCGGCGGCGGTCATGCTCCCGTAGCTCTTGCCCCGGCTCTGGCTCGTGTACGACCAGCCGCCGTCCTTCAACTGGCTGTCGACGAGGTACTTCTCGGCCCGCTTCCACGTCTCGGCCGGAACGGGGACCCCCGCCTCGTGCGCCGCGCGCAGCCCAAGCAGCGCGAACTGCGTGCACGAGTGGTCCGACATCTGGTTCACCCGCGCGTTCCAGTTCCGTCGGATGGTCCTCAGCCGCGGGTTCTGCTTCACCCGCTCCTCCCACGCCTTCCGCGCCTTCTTCATCCGCTCGGCATAGGCCCGCGCCGACCGGTACCGCCAGCCGCCGTCCTTGTTCTGCGCCCCGATCAACCAGTCGGCGCACTTCTTGATCGTGGGCCGGTACGCCTCGCCGTCGACGGCCGCCAGGGCCGCCGCGATGCACCCCACGTGGTACGTGTTGTCCTGCCAGTGCTTCGGGTCCGCGCACATCTGCGCCCCGCGGACCACGTCCGGATCGTTCGGCGGCACGCCGCAGTGGATCATCGCCAGGACCGCCAGCCCGTTCATCCCGATCCCGTACCGCGCCCGCGCCTTGAACGTCCCCGCGCTGCGCAGGTAGAGCACCCCCCTCTCGATCGCCTGCGTCACCTGCTCCGGCGTCACCTCCGCCTCCGCCGCGGACGCTGCCCGCGCCGGGAACAACAGGCCCCCGACGATGACCATCGCAAGACACAACCCGGTGAGTTTCCGCATGGACGACACTCCGGCTCCCCGGTTTCCGGGCTATCCGGCAGGAGATTCTCCGCGCAGCCCCCACCGATCCCGTCATCTCAGTCTAGCGCCCTCTCCCTGCGGAGTCAAACCTCGGACGTGGCCCGCCTCGCGAAAGGTGCCGTCGCGTGGCGGCAGGGACGTCTGCTGTCCGCCACCGAGCCTTGTATAACTCGGCGATGGTGAGTGCGGGCAGGCTGAAGTTGTTGGTCAGGAAGACGAGGCGTTTGTCGGTCTCCTTGTCGTAGTAGACAACGCGCCGCATCGGGTCGGGGCAGGCGGTTGCGGTGTCGACACCGGCGAGGACGATCGTCTGCTCGCAGCGCAGCCCGGTGGACTTACGATCGTCTGCTCGCAGCGCAGCCCGGTGGACTTAGCCCGGTGGACTTGTCCACCGGGCGTGAATAGCGGCGTTTCAACTGGAACCGCCGCCTGGCTCGGATCACGAAGAAGGCGAGCGACTGGTGCAGCGCGTACAGGCGAGTGAAGTCGGTGTAACCGCGATCCATGATATAGAAGGAACCCGGCTGGACGACCAGAATATCGAGTATGGCGACATCGGCCTTCTTGCCGTCGGTGACGTGGATACACTCGGGGATGCTGCCTCGGAGGTTTATGCAATTCTATTGCGCGCTTTGGCTCCTATCCGACCCTCTGCGAAATCTGCGTCAATCTGCGTCGGATATTGCCGCTATCCCAGCTCGTAGCG
>JAWODX010000004.1:0-2583 GCA_046483085.1 Planctomycetota bacterium | reverse complement strand
GCGATGCTGGGCGCGGGGGCGCTGGTCGCGCTGATGGGCGCGGTCGATGACAAGTGGGGGCTGAAAGCGGGCGTCCGCCTGATCGGGCAGCTCGCGGCGGTGTCCCTGGTGATGCGGTTCGGGGTGGTGATGACGTTCCTGCCGCCGACGCCGGTCGGCCAGGTCGGCGAGGTGGCGCTGACCGTGCTCTGGATCGTCGGAATGACGAACGCGATCAACTTCCTGGACGGGCTGGACGGGTTGGCGTCGGGCGTATCGGCGGTGGCGGGATTGTTCTTCGGGCTGATCGCGGCGATGACCGGCCAGGTCGCGCTGGCGACGGCCTCGTTCTGCCTGGCCGGCGCTGCGCTCGGCTTCTTCCGGTACAACGCGCGGCCGGCGTCGATTTACCTGGGCGACTCGGGGGCGACGCTGCTGGGCTTCCTGCTGGCCTGCATCGGGCTCATCGGCGACTGGGGCACGGACGCGCCGATCGAGGACCTGTTCGTGCCGGTGATCATCCTGGGGGTTCCGATCTACGACGCGATCTACATCACGGTCTACCGGTTCCGGGCCGGCCTGGTCCGCAACCTGGGCGAGTGGGCGGCGTACGTGGGACACGATCATCTGCACCACCGGCTGCTGCACCTGGGGATGCGGCCCGGGCGAGCCTGCCTGTTCATCTGCCTGGGCGGGGTGGCGCTCGGCGTGCTGGCGGTGATCCTCAAGACGAAAGGCGAGCTGGACCGCTACGACAAGTTCCTGGCCCTGGCCCTGGTGGTTCTCTTCTTCGCGGGGGCGACGGTGCTTATGGAGTTGGGGAAGAACGGGGGTGGCGGCGGGCCGCCGCCTGGACCCTCGTGACCGAGTCCTGGGTTTCGCCGGCGCCGGGGAGCGGCCGGCCCGAGGCGCGGTCGGCCGGCCGGGCGCCGGCTCGGAGGAAGTGAGCGATGCCGTCGGCGATGGCGTCGGCCAGGTCGCGCTGGTAGCTGCTTCGGAAGAGCTGCCGGGCCTCGCCGGCGTTGGTGAGGAATCCGAGCTCGATGAGGACGGCGGGGCAGGCGCAGCGTTCGAGGACGCGGAACTCGGCCGCCCGGGTGCCTCGGTCGGGCGAGTCGGTGGCGCGGGCAAGGTGCCTGCGGACGGCGGCGGCGAGGCGGCGGGAGCGCGGCCGGTTGCGGGCGAGAATGGGGCGGAGCTGGAACTGGTCGAGTCCGCACTCGGAGCAGATGGCGAGGGCGCGGGCGGCGTCGGAGTAGCGGGCGTTGTCTTCGGCGCCGACGTAGACGGTGAAACCGCGGACGTTGTGGTTGGTAGCGGCGTCGGCGTGGATGGAGACGAAGGCGTCGGCCCGGAGCCGGTTGGCGACGGCGGGCCGTCCGTTCAGGGGGATGAACCGGTCGTCGGCCCGCGTCATGGTCACCTGGATGTCCCTCTTTCGCAGCCGTGCGGCGACGAGCCGGGCCACGGCGAGGTTGACCGTCTTCTCGTAGCCCAGGGGGCAGACGGCGCCGGGGTCTCGCCCGCCGTGCCCCGGGTCGATGCAGACGTGAAACCGGGGCGGCGGCGGGTCCGCTTGCTTCGCCGGCGCGTCCTGCTCGGGGTGCGACTCGGACTCCGCCGGACCGCGGGGCCGGAGGTATTTCTCACAGGTGGCGACGAAGTCGCGGGGGATGCTGGCCCGGTCGCCCCGGATCACCGTGCGATGATCGCGAAAGCACGGGAGGCTGTTGACCAGGATGACCGGCGGGCGAAAGACGACCACGCCGCGGGCGCCCGAGAGGATGACCATCCCCGGCGACGAGTCCGGCGAGACCTCGAGCCCCAGGCGATCGGCGAGCTCCTCGACGCGGACCAGCCGGACCTGCGCGCGCCCATCGTCTTTGAGCGGCCGGGCGCCGGTACAGCCGGCGACGAGAACGGCGACGAGGAGCAGGACAAGGGAAGGAGCGTTCCGCTTCACAAGGCCTCCCGGAAGTCGAGGGAATCGGACCGGCGATTTTGCACGCATCATTATCTCGTATCGGCGCCAACCGCCTCAAACTTTATTTCTATTCTCCGCGGGTTGCGGGTTCTCACAGGGAGGCTCGGTCGCCCCGCGGCACGTGCTGCGGTTCTCCTGCGCCCATTCTCGACGTGGCCCCCGCCGCCAAACCGAGCGTCCACACAACCGCGACAGCAACCAAGCCAATCCTTTCCAACCCCGTGCTCCCAGCAACAACGTGTATACTGCAGAGGCGCAGCTGCGCTTTTATTATGTACGCGTTTCTTCCCTTCCTGCGCGGAGGCTCGGCGGGCGTCATCGACGTAAGGCATTCTTTCAGGATGCGTTATGTTCATGAATATAGCAGGCTCTTGCTGAAGCTCCTCCGAGATCTCTCCGCTCGGCCAAAAACGTGTATATTCCAGAGGCGCAGCTGCGCTTTTATTATGTACGCGTTTTTCTGCCCGCGGTAGGCCGTGGCATGGGCGGATTGCCATCTGGACCTGCATGAAATATCCGTTGGCATCCGGCGCCAACAGGCCGAGGAAGCGAAAGTTCCCATGTTTGTAAACGTCAGCGGCCATCATGATGATGATGCCTTTTCTGGTGTGCAGAGTAAC
>JAWODX010000564.1:0-3672 GCA_046483085.1 Planctomycetota bacterium | reverse complement strand
TCGGCGCTGCGGTACGATCCCGAGCTCAAGCTCGTGCTCCTGAACAACTCCAGCGCCCGCCGCGTCTGGGTCCTCAAGTTCGACCGCGCGACCGCGAAGATGGAGGAGATCGAGGCGGAGTAGCGTCGGTGGAATCTGCGGAATCCGCAGATTTCGCAGATTGCGCAGAAAGCGGATTGAGCCACGGATGGGCACGAACCGGACTTGTTGAGGGCCCGCCGAATGCGCGGCGGTGAAACGGTGAATGGGGATCGAATAGCGCATCATGATGGGAGATCCGAAGAAACGAATCCCGCAATTGGGGCTGGCAGACCTGCCAATCTGTTTGGTCATCATCGCGCCTGAGCGGACGCTCACAGTATTGCGCCTCGCCCCGATATGTAGCCTGGCAGGTGGAGATAGGCGTGAATTCCCGTGATGTGCTGAAGTGGCGGGTTCCCGCGGGTTGGTACTTCCGGAAGACGTGGAAGGAACTCCGGGATGTGTACACGGTTTCCGCCTTCGCACGGATCATCCTGCCATCGCTGGCCGTAGCCGCCGTCGCTTGGTTCTGGATCGAGAGGGAGTTTGGCCCGCTCAACTTCTCCTGGGCCCGGGCGATCGCTCTCTCGATCTTGGTGGGCCTTGTATGCTTCGTGCTGTCCGCCGTCCAGTCTTTTGCGCCCCCGGCCATCGAGATTTCGGCGAAGGGCATCACCGTGTGGAACGTCCCGTCGGTCCGGCTCCGATTTCAAGATCTGCGAGATATCGCGCTCCATGAAGGGGCGGTTCCGACACTGACATTCAGCAAGGGAGTTAGTCGGCGTGAGTACGCCATAGCCCGGGGCGTGAACTTGGATGAGTTGAGGGACGTGTTGGAGCATTACAGCGGCAGGCCCGTCCAGATCGTCGAGGGGCGCGACGCCTGACTCGTTCTAATCGAAGCTTTGGCCGGGGGAGCACAACGTAATGATCGTTGACGTGCATTCGCACATCGCGGAGGAGAACCGGCGGGACGGGAATTTCTGGCCGCCGGGCGAGCCGGACGGACCGCTCCCGGTCGAGCGGTTCATGGCACACCTCGCCCGTGAGCCGGTCGACCACGTGCTGCTGTCGTCACACCCCCGGGCGGACACGCCGGACGGATACCGCCGCTGCAACGACCGGACCGCACGGGTCATCGGCTCCGGCCTCGCACTCGCGGACCGAAGCCCAAAGGAGATCCTGATTCGTATCATGTCCCCGAAACTCGATAAGGGGTGCCGGTGTGAATAACGTGAGGAGCGAACCCCATCTCCGCTGTAGCACACGGGCAAGATGACCGCGATGCGAATGACATTGTGCCGCGCCCGCCGCGGCGCTATACTCCCGCCCACTGCCGACCAACGAGAGCCCGAAGGAGGAGACCATGACCGACGAGGCCAGCCCCACCCGCGTTCCCCTGCCGGATGACGAGATCTACCTGCTGGACGAGCCGACGCTCACCCCCGAGACCTGCCGAGAGCTTATCGAGTTCAACGAGGCCTATCAGCAGCGGGTGCTCGCCGCGTTCCTCAAGCTGAAGTACGACTGGGAGGCCGCGCATCCGGGCCAGACCATCCCCGGCCTGTGCGCGAACTACAACACGATCACCGGCGAGATGCGGCCCGACAGCGAGCAGCGCGCGTGGACGTGGGGCGACGGGCGCGGGCTGGGCATCTGGTCGTATTTTCTGATGAAGGGGCGGATCCCCGACGAGGAATGCGCCGTTCCGCTCGCCTCCGGCGACGAGCGGACCGTCCGGATGAAAGACGAATACGACGCCTACTGCGACCACATCTACGAGTCCCTGGTCGACCGCTACGAGGCCTGCGGCGGCAGCTTCCCGATGATGGCCGACATCGACACGAACCGGCCGTCGGACGACCCCGGCAACACCATCGCCGGCCCCCGCGAGGCCAGCTCGAGCGACGTCTTCTGTCTCACCGGCATGTACCAGTACGGTATGCTGCGCCGGAACGACCGGGCGATGGAGATCGGAGAAGCCCTGCTGGAGAAGTGCACCCATGCCGCCCGGACCGGCAGCTACCCGGGGAACGGGCGAAAGACCGGCCACCGCTCGCAAGGGTCGCCCATGGTCACCGTCGGCGCGCTCGTCGACGTGCTCAAGGGGGTCGTCTGCCTCGAACAACAGGGCGTCGACCGGTACTCCCCGCTCAAGGCCACCCTGATCAGCAACGCGCGCGAGATGGTGGACTACGTGCTGGGCAATCACTACGATCCCGAGACGGGTGACTTCTGGGAGCAGAACGGGCCGGACGGCGAGCCGTGGATCAACGAGGCGGGCCAGCAGATCTGCGACCCGGGCCACACCGCCGAGGCCTGCGGCTTCTTCGCCGAGCTCTGCAGCTTCCTGCCCGAGGACGACGACGGGCCGTGGGAGTGGTCCCGCTCGGCGATCCTCGAGGCGATCCGCGCCATGGTGGACCTCGTCACCACCCACGGCTTCAGCCCGAGGGGCGTGATGTTCAAGAACATCGACCTGAAGACGAAGGAAGGCGTGCCCGACACGTCGGGCGGCGGGGCGGCGCACAACCGCGCCACCGCCCCCTGGTGGAATATCCGCGAGCATTGCGCCGCCTGCCTCAAGATCTACCAGCTCACCGGCGATCCCCGCTGCCTCGAGGGATACCGGAAGTCGCAGAACGCGACCTACCGGCACTACCCGAACGCGCGGCTCGGCGGCCTCATGGTCCAGACCCTTGATCCGTTCACCCTCGAGCCGCTCGACATTCATCCCGCCACGGGCAACGTCGACCCCATGCACAGCCCGCGCGCCCGCGAGCGCGAGATCGAGGCGCTGGAGCTCATTCAGCCGACGCTGGCCTGACGGGGACGCCCGGCAGCCACCAATTGCGACCGAGCTCGGCCCGCCCTTCGCAGCCCGGAAGGGCGAAGTAAGGTTGCCTCGGGCTTTTCCGGCCTCACGGGGGAGCCGCCACAGCCGGTGCGGCGTGAAATCAACCCACAACGCAAACGGCTGCTCGCGAGCAAAACTTGATCCGGGCGCGCTGAGGGCCGTATAATCGCGCCCAACTGAAAAGCTCTGACAACACGGTGGGGCAGACATTTCTGTCTGCCGCCCACCAGGCAAGAATGCCTGCTCCAGCGAGCTGGTTAGCGGGCCTGAATCTGGGAGGTTCCTCCGAATGCACATCGTGATCACCGGCGGGGCGGGCTTCATCGGATCGCACCTGGCCGAGGCCTTTCTGGACGACGGCGCCGCGGTCACCGCGGTCGACGATCTCTCGACCGGGGCGCTGAAGAACATCGAGCACCTGCGGGACGAGCCCGGGTTCGATCTGGTCATCGAGAACGTCGCCAACGAGGGCGTGCTCGACCACCTGGTCCGTGACGCCGACGCGGTCTGCCACCTGGCCGCGGCGGTCGGCGTCCGCCTGATCGTCGAGGACCCGGTTCGCACCATCGAGACGAACATCCTGGGCACGGAGGTCGCGCTCAAGGTCGCGGCCCGGTACGGCGCCCGGCTGTTCATCGCGTCGTTCTTTCCGTAGACCTCCGACGATAGGCACGCTTGGTTTCGAAGAATTTGCTAATTGTAAAACTGATTATAAGTACGAGGGTAAGTTACAGCAGTTTTTTGATTTACCCACCAAAAACCACGTTGCCTTGTCCATCAGTAGCTCCAAAGAG
>JAWODX010000459.1:0-6576 GCA_046483085.1 Planctomycetota bacterium | reverse complement strand
TCATGAAACCGCTTCGGATTGAACCCGTCGCTGAATGGCGTGAGGAGCAACTGCCCGAGACCGCTGACGAGTGGAACTCCCTGGAGAAGGGTGCCATGGCCGGCGGGGCCGCGAAATATACCCTTTATTATGTGCCGCCCAAATCAGAGGAACCACCGTACACCGATAATGCCACCGACTGGGTGCGCTATTACATCAAGGGCGGCACGAAACCGTTGCCGAAAGGGGAATGGAATACCTCCGCGAACAGGCGCCTCCTCTGTGGTCTGGGCCGGCGAGAACATCCTGCTCGACGGCCTCAACCGGTTCACCATCTGCCGGCGGCACGGGATCAAGTACGAGGTCTCCGAGATTCCCCTGCCCGACCGCCGGGCGGCCGAGCTATGGATTCGCGAGAGCCAGGCGCACCGTCGCAACCTGACCGATGATCAGCGGGCCATGAACGCCGCCGCGGTCCGCGAGGTCAAGCGCCGCGAGACCGAGGCCAAGCTCGAGTCCGTCGAGGCGAAGGCGGCCAAGGCAGCCCAGGGCGTCTACGACGTGATCGTCGTCGACCCGCCGTGGCCGATGAAGAAGATCGAGCGCGACTGCCGGCCGAACCAGTCCCTGCTCGACTACCCGACGATGACCGAGGCCGAGCTGCGCGAGCTCGCGATCCCAGCCGCGGACGATTGCCACGTCTGGCTGTGGACGACGCACAAGTTCCTGCCCATGGCGCTTCGGCTGCTCGACGCCTGGGGCCTCAGGTACGTCTGCACGTTCGTCTGGCACAAACCCGGCGGGTTCCAGCCGGTGGGGCTGCCGCAGTACAACGCTGAGTTCGCCCTCTACGCCCGGAAGGGCAGCCCTCGGTTCCTCGAGACCAAAGCGTTCCCGGTCTGTTTCAACGCCCCGCGCGGCCGCCACAGCGAGAAGCCCTTCTCGTTGTCATACGTGATCCGCCACGGCACGCCGCCAAAGAACTCGAACGCACGGCAATGGGCCTCCCACATCACCTCCGTCGTGATCCGCTCGAACACCTGCCGGAAGATCGCATCCGAATACGGCAGCGTCATCACGAAGAACGCGACCTTCCGCAGTTCGCCCGCCACCTTCCGCCTCCGAAATCGGTCTCGGGAACCAGCCCCACCGGGGGCTTATTATCCCGATCCGACGCCCGGAGGTCATCCAGGGCGCTGCGCTTTTACGCCGCCCCGCCGCGCGCTGCGTTTTTACTCCGCCCCTCACACGCCGCTGAACCCCCGCTGAAGCGGGGGCCTGTTCTCGCCCGCCTCCCGGCGGGCTTGGCAAGCGGCGTAAACGCCGCTCAAAGACCCATGTCCGAAAACCGGGGGTGAGTCAGGACGAGGCATTTGCCATGTCCAGTGTGATCAAGCTGGCGTGACTGTAGCCGGCCTCCATGAGGCCGGAGAAGGGCCGAGGTCATGGACCTCGGCTACAATTTGTGATCTCAGCAGGGGACATCGCAAATGCCTCAGGACTCCGCAGGCTTGACGGCCGGAGCCGCGGCGCGTACCCTGGGGCGGCCCTGATCGGAAAAAGGGAAGAGGAGGCAACACGATGCCGATCCCGGTGAAGCTCAGCGACGTGCTCGAGCACATGGAGATGGCGCACCCCGAATCGAGGTCGCTGCTCAACAAGCGGACCGGCGAGTTCGTGTTCTTCACGGAGGAGGAGCAGCGGCTCGTCGAGGACGGCGACGAGGAGGCCCTGGCCCGCGCCCCGGTATGGCAGCGCGAGGCGCTCCCGAGGGTCACGGAGGCGCTGGAGTCCGACGAGTACGTGGCGCCGCCCGATGAGTTCGACATCCACGAGTGGTCGATCATGGAGCGGTTCACGCGGTCGGTCGGGGACGACCAGCAGTGCGAGGCGCTGAGCGCCGCGATCCACGGCTCCGGCGCGTTCCGCCGGTTCAAGGACACGCTCTACCGGCTGGGGATCGAGGACGACTGGTACCGGTACCGCGACGCGGAGTTCGAGCGGATCGCGATCGAGTGGCTCGAATCCGAGGGCATCCCGTACGTCCGCGACACCGGGGAGTGACGTGCGCCACGAGCTCGCCCTGACGCCGGCCGGCCACCTGGTCCTGCACGAGACCGGCGCGGACGGCGCCGGGGAACCGGAGGCGTGGGAGCGGCGCGTCGCCGCCGCGTTCGAGTCGTCCCGGCCGGCGGGGCTGTTCGCGCTGGCGGCGACGAAGCCGGGTACCCCGCCCGGCCCGACGATCGCGTTCTGGCGCGACTTCGCCGGCCGCTACCTGACCGCGCTGTGCCGCACGCCCGAGTCGGCCGGGCGGGAATTCGACCCGATCGCCCCGCCGCCGGACCTCGAGCTCCTCGGCGTGGTCGGGTCCGCGCCGCCGATGCGCGGCGCCGAATACCTGGACGTCGGCGGGCTCCGGGCGCTGTGGTCGGAGCTCGACGAATGGGTGCGCGGGCAGGTGGCCGGGGCCGAGGGCGGGCTCGCCGGCTGGATCGCCACCCACGCGCCCGCCTGGCACCAGGTCGGTCGGGTCTGCTTCCACCTGGCCGAGAACAAGCGGGACCCCGACTTCCCGTTCGCCTTCCTCGCCACCTACGCCCCGCGGCTGTCGAAGAGCGGGCGGGTGCAGTACCAGCCGCTGGGCGGGGCGCTCGAGGAGTACGCGGGCGAGCGGAACCGGCCGGCGCTGGTGAAGCTGCTGTCGCCGGTCCAGCGGGCGGCGGAGCGAAGCGACTTCGTGCGCGAGCTCGTGGAGTCGCGCGACGTCTTCCACCCGTTGGCCTGGACGCCGTCCGAGGCGTACCGGCTGCTCACCGACGTGCCCGTCCTCGAAGAGAGCGGTCTGCTCGTGCGGCTGCCCGACTGGTGGCGGAAGCGCGCCCGGCCGCGTGTCTCGGTGACGATCGGCGAGCGAAAGCAGAGCCGGTTCGGCGCGGACGCGATGATGGATTTCCAGGTCGGACTTGCGCTCGGCGACGAGGAACTGACCGAGGAGGAGTGGCGGCGGCTGATGGCGTCGGAGGACGGCCTGGTCTACCTGAAAGGACAGTGGGTCGAGGTCGACCGGGCGAAGCTGGACGAGGCGCTCGAGCACTGGAAGCAGGTCGAGGCGGGCGCGGCCGGCGGGCTGTCGTTCGTCGAGGGCATGCGCCTGCTGGCCGGGGCGCCAGCCGACCTGGGCGCCGGGGAGGGACCGGCGGATGCGGCCCGGGAGTGGGCGTTCGTGCACGCCGGCTCGTGGCTGTCCGACGTGCTCGACCGGCTCCGCGACCCGGCCGGGCAGCGCGGGGCCGGTGGGGTGCCCGACGGATTTCGCGGCACGCTCCGGCCCTACCAGGAGACGGGGCACAACTGGCTGTGGTTCCTCTCGAAGCTCGGACTGGGGGCGTGCCTGGCCGACGACATGGGCCTGGGCAAGACGATCCAGGTGCTGTCGCTGCTGCTGGCCCTGAAGGAGGCGGGAGGGCCGGACGCGAGGCCGTCGCTGCTCGTGCTGCCCGCGTCGCTGCTGGCGAACTGGAAGGCGGAGATGGAGCGGTTCGCCCCGTCGCTCGTCCCCCGCTTCGTGCACGCCTCCGAGACGCCGCGGGCGGAGCTCGACGAGATGGCCGGGGATCCGACGGGGGCCCTCGGCGGCGCCGACGTCGTCCTCACCACCTACGGGATGCTCGTGCGGCAGGAGTGGCTGCTCGATGTCGACTGGCGGCTCGTCGTCCTCGACGAGGCGCAGGCGATCAAGAACCCGTCGACCAAGCAGACGCGGACGGTGAAGCGGCTGCGGGCCGGGGCTCGGATCGCGCTGACCGGCACGCCGATCGAGAACCGCCTGGGCGACCTCTGGTCGCTGTTCGACTTCCTCTGCCCGGGGCTGCTCGGCTCGGCCCGCCGGTTCAAGGAGTTCGTGAAGGCGCTGGAGGACCGCGGCCCGGGCCGGTTCGCGCCGTTGCGGAACCTCGTCCGCCCCTACATCCTCCGCCGGCTGAAGACCGACAAGAGCATCATCTCGGACCTGCCGGACAAGACCGAGGTGAAGGCCTTCTGCGGGCTGGCCAAGAAGCAGGCCGCGCTCTACGCCCGGTCCGTCGACGAGCTGGCGCGGGCGCTGGAGCGGCAGGTGGAGGAGAAGGAATCGGGGATCAGGCGGCGCGGTCTCGTGCTCGCGTACCTCATGCGGTTCAAGCAGATCTGCAACCACCCGAGCCAGCTCCTGGGCGACGGGGCCTACGACCCGGCGCACAGCGGGAAGTTCGCCCGGCTGCGCGAGATCGGCGAGGAGATCGCCTCGCGGCAGGAGAAGGTGCTCGTGTTCACGCAGTTCCGGGAGATGACCGAGCCGCTCGCGGCGTTCCTGGCGGACGTGTTCGGCCGGCCGGGGCTGGTGCTGCACGGCGGGACGGCAGTGGGCAAGCGGCGGGGACTCATCGAGCGGTTCCAGGAGGACGACGGCCCGCCCTTCTTCGTCCTGTCGCTCAAGGCGGGCGGGACCGGGCTCAACCTCACCGCCGCATCCCACGTCGTCCATTTCGACCGCTGGTGGAACCCCGCCGTCGAGAACCAGGCGACCGACCGGGCGTTCCGCATCGGCCAGCACCGGAACGTCGTCGTGCACAAGTTCATCTGCCGCGGTACCGTCGAGGAGAAGATCGACGCCCTGATCGGCGAGAAGACCGCCCTGGCCGACAACATCCTGGAGGCCGGCGGGCAGGCGATGCTGACCGAGATGGGCGACAAGGAACTGCTCCGGACCGTCGCGCTCGACCTCGACCGGGCGAACCTGTAAGATGGGGCGAGAGGTCCGGAGGCCCGCGCGGGCGCGGCCGGACGGGCACCGAATGAGGGCCTGACACCGAACGGGAGACACACCGTGGGATGGTATGGATGGCGGCCGTACGTGCCGGTGGCGGAGCGCCGCGCCCGCGCACAGCGCGAGCTGGCGAAGCTCCGCAAGAAAGGGTTGGATATCCAGCCCGTCGAGATCGAGGGCCGGAAGATCGCCCGGACGTTCTGGGGCGACGCCTGGTGCGAGCACCTCGAATCGTTCAGCGACTACAGCAACCGGCTGCCGCGCGGCCGGACCTATGTCCGGAACGGGTCCGTCTGCCACCTGGAGATCGCGGAGGGGGAGGTCCGCGCCCTGGTCAGCGGATCCGAACTCTACGAGGTGGCCGTCGCGATCGACTGCCTTGCGGCGGAGCAGTGGCGGGCGATCAAAGGCCGGTGTGCCGGCCGGATCGGCTCGCTGATCGAGCTGCTCGCGGGCCGGCTGTCCGAGAACGTGATGGCCGTCGTGACCGACCGGGAGGCGGGATTGTTCCCGCTGCCCGGGGAGATCACGTTCGAGTGCTCCTGCCCCGACTGGGCCGTGATGTGCAAGCACGTGGCCGCCGTCCTCTACGGGGTCGGGGCGCGGCTGGACGAGGAGCCGGGGCTGCTGTTCCGCCTGCGCGGCGTGAGGCACGAGGAACTGATCGGCACGGAGACCGGCGCGGCCGCGGTGATGACCGGCGGCGGGGACGGCACCGGCCGCCGGCGCATCGCCGACGACGCCGTGGCCGACGTGTTCGGCATCGAGATGACCGAGGACACCTCCACTGGGGCGGGGCCCGCGGAGCCGCCCCCGAAGGTGGCGAAAGAGACAGCCGCGCCGAAAGAGACGCACGCCGCCGCGAGCCGCCGGGGTAAGCGGGGAAAAAATGGCGCGGGGGGGACAGCCCGCCGGCCGAACTCCGGCTCCTCGACCCGCCCCCAGGCCGCCGGGAGGGCCGCGGGCTTCACCGCACAGGACATCGCGGAAATGCGCGCGGAACTCGGCATGTCGCGGAGCGAGTTCGCGCGCTTCCTCGGCGTGAGCGATGCGACCATCGGAAACTGGGAGCGCAAGTCCGGCCCGCTGAATCTCCAGACCCGGACGTTCCGGGTCCTGGCAGCGGCACGCGACGCGCTCCCGAAGGCGCCGGACCCGTTCACCGGCCGGGAGGTCGCTGAGCTGAGGACGCGGTTCGGGATGTCCAAGGCCCAGTTCGCGCGGCTGCTCGGGGTGAGCGACGCGTCCGTCGGAAACTGGGAGCGCCGGCCCGGCCAGCTCAACCTCCAGACCCGCACGTTCGAGGCGCTGGACGCGGTGCGCGACCTGACGCCGGCGGAGGCACGGCGCCGGCTCGACCGGCCCTGACCGGCGAGCGCGACCGGGGGGGCTGACCGCTGCCGGCGAGGGGGGACGCATAAGACGAGCGTGGCTGGCCACGTGCATTCTGCTTCCGGCTCTCGCCATGCAGGGCGTCGTGCTCGCCGACCAGGAGAAGGTCATCTGGGCCGAGGACTTCGACACCGCATTGCGAAAGCTGCTCGGCGAGGCCGCCGCGCCCGAGGAACGGCCCCCGCCGGATGAGCAAGAGCGGCCCGCCGTCGTGAAAGCCGTCGAGGAGTGGATCGCGAAGGCCAAGGCCAAGTTCGACGAGTTCGAGAAGCGGATCGCCGACGGCGACTTCGCCGGGGCCGGCAAGGCCTTCGGCGAGCTCAAAGAGCTCCTCAACAACCCGCCGACCCAGGAGCAGTGACCGGCCGCCCGGCACAGCGGGAAGACCCTCAGAAACC
>JAWODX010000444.1:0-5785 GCA_046483085.1 Planctomycetota bacterium | reverse complement strand
CCCCGCGTTCCATTATCCATACAGGGGCCGATAAAATATCAACTCGACGGATGTGGATGCGTGGCTCGGGCCGTTTCCCGGGCAGGCCGGGCCGGTTCAGCGGCCGAGCCCCTGGAGCGCCTGGTTGATCTTGTCGCGGAGCTCGGTGTCGTCGCCCACGTCCTTGAGCGCCTGCCGCAGCTCTTCCCGGGCGCGGTCCTTGTTGTTGGCCTTTGCCAGGGCGGCGCCGAGGTGGTATCGGACGGTGGCGTTTCCCGGGGCCTTCTGGGAGGCCCGGCGCAGGTAGAGGAGGGCCTCGTTGTATGCGCCGTTCTTGTAGTGAATCCATCCGATGGTGTCGACCAGGCTGGGCAGGTCGGGGTTGATCTGGGTTCCGACCTTCGCGAAGTCCATGGCCATCTCGGGGTCATCGAGATGTTCGCAGTAGATCCAGGCCAGTTCGGCGGCGGCGTGGAGGGCGAACCTCGACCGTTGCCTGGACAGTTTGGAGAGGGGGGTCTCGCCGCGAGCGGCCTCGAGCATCTTCTTGAACCAGACGACCGCCTCCTTGTATCGTTTCTCGTCTTCGAGGAGGCGTGCGGCCTGGAGGCGCGGCTCGACGAAGCCCGGTTCCTTCTCGGCCGCCTCCTCGAAGCCGGCCAGGGCGGTCTGAAGCGTCTGGGGGTCCGGCTTCCAGCGGTGGAGCAGCGAGCGGAGCTCGGCGAGCCGGTACGTGAGCCGGGCGTTGTCGGGACTCTCCTTCTGCAGCTCCTTGACGCGGTCGATGATCTTGTGGATCTGTTCGACGGCCCGGTCGTCGCTGCCGAGTTCGTGATGGATGAACGCGAGCCGCCTGCGATACGGGGTCTTGTCCTCGGCGGCCTTCACCGCCCTTTCCGAGTATTCGAGCGCCTGCTCCAGTGCGTCGCGATCGACCGGGCCCTTGTTATGCGCCAGGCGAGCGTGGAGGGCGGCGAGCCGGTCGAGGAACGCGGGGTTCCAGGGCTGTGCGTCGAGGGCCCGTTCGTACTGGCCGATGGCCCGGCGGATGGCCTCGGCGCGTTCCTGGGGGGTGGTGGCCTTCTGCAGTTCGAGGGCTTCCAGGTCGGCGAGTGCGGCGCGGGCGGGCACGAAGTTGCGGTTCAGCTTGAGCGCGTTGTCGTAGTGTTCTCTCGCCTCGTCGATCCGGCCGAACCGCCGGTGAATCTGGCCGATGTGGAAGTCGGGGACCGGCGAGCCGGGGATGAGGTCGGCGAGGTTGCGATACACCGTGATCGCGTTCTCGTCGCGGTTGCCCGCCAGGTGGAACCGGGCGAGTTTGTTGGCGCAGAGGGTGTAGAGTTCGAACAGGGCCTGGCGGCCGGATTTTCCGCCGGGCGAGACGACGGCCGCCCGGGCGCTGGGGATGTCAAGGGCCGCCTCGAAGTGCTTCGCGGCGCGGGCGGGATGCTGCCGCCGTTCTTCGAGCACACCGAGCTCGACGTGGGCGTTGATGAACCGGGGCTCGAGCTCGAGCGCCTTGTTCAGGGTGGCGACCGCCTCGTCGGGCTTGTCGAGCCGGATGAGGACGTTGGCGAGCAGCAGGTAGCTGGCCAGGTCCTTGGGGTTCGTGTCGATGGCCTGGTCCAGCTTCTTCTTCGCCTCGTCCAGCTTGTCCCCCCGGCGGAGGTACTGTCCCATCCAGCGGAGGCACACGGCCTTCTCGTCGGGCTTCTCCAGCCTGGCCAGGTGGTCGGAGATCGTGCGGACCGCCTTGTCCACGTGGCCGCGGGCCTGGTGGATGCTGGCCGTCTTGTTGAGCGCGTCGAGGAAGCGCGGGTTGATGTCGAGCACTTTGCGGAAGTGGTTGACCGCCCGGTCGAGCAGGTCGTTCGCCTTTCGGGCCTTCGGCCCGGTGAGCTCGGTCAGGGGCTTGCCGGCGGCGAGGTGGTCGGCGTACCGGACGCGGACGTTCCCCAGCGCCATGTGGGGCCGCTCCTCGTCGGGCGACTGCTTCCGGGCCGTCTCCAGCACCTCGAGCGCCTGGTCGAAGCCCTCTTCGGGGTCCGTATCTCGGAACCGGACGGAGTCGACGTAGAGCTGGGCGAGGTTGTAGTGGAGGTTGCTCCGCAGCGCCTCGGGGGTCTTGTCGAAGGCGGAGCGGTATTGGCTGATCGCTTCCTTGACGAGCACGAGGTTCTTGGCCCGGGCCTGGGGGTCGGAGACGCGAACCTTCCGCAGGGCGATGCGGGCGAGTTCGGTGTGCGGGTCGGGGAACTGCTTGTCGAGCTCGATGGCGGTCTTGAACTGGGCGGCGGCGAGCTCGGGCTTGCCGTTCTGGACGTAGGCGAGGCCGAGATGGTGGCGAAGGCGGGCGGAGTTCGGGCGCCGGGTCAGGGCCTGCCGCAGGACGTCGATCGCTTTCTCCGGATGGCGGAGGCGGAGGTGGACCTTCGCCTTTTCGATGGCCTGCGCCTCGGGGTCGCTGGGCAGCGTGGGCGAGTCGAACGGCCCGGCGGCAGCGGCCGAGACGATGGCGAGCAAGAGTGCGGCGAGTGCCACGGACGCAAAACGGGATCTCATAGCGATACTCCTGGCGAAAAGCGTAACATGCCCTTACTCATAAGTATAGTTTATTCGGGGGAGAGTTTACACGGAAAAAGGGGGAAAGCCGCGGGCCCGGGCCAGCCGGCACGGCGCGTCACCGGCCGGCGGCCGCCGAGCGCAGGGCGTCCATCGGGAAGTGCCGGCCCGGGCAGTCGGTGCGGGCACCGGGCACATCCCCGTGGCCGAGCACGTGGCCGGGCGGGATGTCGAACCGCCGGGCGAGATAGCCGACGAGCGCCGTGCCCGCGGCGAGCTGGGCGTCGGTCGGGCCGGCCGTCGTTTCGAAGTCCCCCACGAAGCAGATGCCGATAGCCCGGCGGTTCATGCCCGCCGCCCGGCAGTGGGCGCCGTCGAGTTGGGCCTTCCATCGCTCGCCGACCTCGATCTGTCCGTCGCCGGTGCGCGTGCCGTTCCCGATCACGAAGTCGTAGCCCAGGCCGCGGGCCCAGCCGAGCTTGCGGTGGTACCGGTCGAACGAGGCGGCATCGCCCGCGTCGGTCCCGCTGTGATGGATGATGATGTGGGTCCAGTCCCGGACGGCCACTCCGGGGTTCACCGCGCACAGCCGGTCGAGCTCGTCGCGTCCGCGGGCTGCGGAGGACCGGGCGATGATGGCGATGGCCGCGGCGACCACGACGGCGGCGCCCAGGACGACGAGGACGAGGAGCGCCGTCCGGGCGGACGGGCAGGATCCGGTTCGGGCTGTCCGTTGCGTCATTCCGTCAACACCAGTTTGATTTCGCCCGTGCCGGCGTCGTATTCGTACGCGTGTTTTTCGGGCGGCTCGGGCAGGGTGAAGCCTTCCGACTCCAGCTCGGCGAGGTCTTTCGGGTAGCGGCCCTTGAGCGCCTTGAACGCGTCGATGGCCCGCTTCGCGCCGGCCAGCCGCTGGTCCTTCGCCTTCTGCAGGCCGCGCCGCAGGCTGCCGAAATAGCCCTTGCCTTCGCGCGCCTCCTTCGCCCGCCGCTCCTCACGAGCCTGCCTCTCTTCCCGGGTCGGCTCCGGTTCCTCCTCCCGGCCACAGCCGAAGACCATCACGAACAGCGCGAGCACGAACACAGGCGTTCTCATCCTGGTACTCCGGCGGAACGGTAGTAGAAAAGCATGACCGTCGATCCGAGGTTGAACAGGAGATGCATGCCGATCGGCACCAGGAGGCGGCCGGTCTTTTCGTAGACGAGGCAGAGGAACGCGCCGAGGAGGGAGAGCGGGACGAGCGTGGCGATCGGCGGATGCAGCAGGCCGAACACGAGGCCCACGGTCACGGCGGCGACCCACGGCGGAACCCAGCGCCGCAGCGATCCGTACAGGAAGCCCCGGAAGAAGATCTCTTCCACGATGGGTGCGATCACGACCGCCGCCAGCGCGATGCCCACCGCCTCGAACACGTCGGGCGTCTCCACGAACTCCCGCACGATCTCCTGCTGCGCCGAGGCCGCCTCTTCACCGGCCACGCGCTCCAGCAGGACCCGCCAGCCGAAACCGACGCCGACCAGGACCGGCAGGAACGCGAAGAACGCCGCCAGGCCCGGCCCAAGCCGAGCCCCCACCCCCTCGGGCACCAGCCCGAGCGCCCGTTCCGGCCTCTGGCCTCGTTTCTCGATGAGACGGATCACCACCAGCACGCTCAACAGGTGCCCCAGGTTCAAGGCGGTCAACATGTCGCCGGTCCCGCCGGGTGTGAGGAACGCGATCGCGAACTGGGGGAGAAGGAAGAACGCGCCCGCGCCGATCAGCACGTCCAGGACGCCGCATCGGAGCCGGGGCGCCGACGAAGACGGGAAGACGCGCCCCTGCTGCCACAGCGACTGGATGACCCAGTAGATGGAATATCCGGAGACAGCCACGACGAACAGCGAGACGGCGCCCGCGACGGGAGAGATCTCGACGGCGTCCGCCGGCGTGGGGGCCTCGGCGCCGAATGCCGCCGCGCAGAAGGCGACCGGAATGAAGGCGCCGGCGATCCAGGCCCCGGAGCGATTCTTGCAGAACGGAGGTGGCATTCGTCATCCTCTCCTCGCCCCGGGCCGGCCGCATCGGGGGCTCGGACAAGAAGCTCTCGTATCACGGCGGTGCGAACCACGCTGCCGGCCGGGCCCCGTCCACAGGCGCCAGTCGCGGCGAACCGGCTCCCGTCACGGTCCTGCGGAGACCCGGTGGCATCGAGCGAATCGTCCGGGCCGGACCTCGCGCAGTTTCGGCGCTTCGACGGGGCAGACGGACTCGTCGCGTTCGGCGCAGCGGGGGCAGAACCGGCAGCCGGGCGGCGGATTGATCGGCGTCGGCACGTCGCCCTCGAGCACGATGCGCTCCGGCTTCGCATGCGGGTCCGGCACGGGGATCGCCGAGAGGAGCGCTTTCGTGTAGGGGTGCAGGGGGTCCTCGCACACCTCCTCGGCGGGGCCGCGCTCGACGATCCAGCCGAGGTACATGACCGCGATCTCGTCGCTGATGTGGCGGACGATCGACAGGTCGTGGGCGATGAAGAGGTAGGCGAGGCCGAATTCGTCCTGGAGGTCCTCGAGCAGGTTGATCACCTGGGCCTGGATCGACACGTCGAGTGCGGAGACGGGTTCGTCGCAGACGATGAACTTCGGGTTGAGGGCGAGCGCGCGTGCGATTCCGATCCGCTGGCGCTGGCCGCCGCTGAACTCGTGCGGGTAGCGCCCTGCGGCGTCGGGCGGGAGGCCGACGATGTCGAGGAGTTCGGCGATGCGGTCGCGGATGTACGTCCGGCCCCTGTCTCGCTCGAACACCTTGAGCCCCTCGCCGACGATGCCGCCGACGGTGAACCGCGGGTTGAGCGAGCTGAAGGGGTCCTGGAAGATGATCTGCATTTCGCGGCGGAGCCGGCGCAGCTCGCGCTTGTTCGCCCCGACCACGTCGACCCCGTCGAAGAACACCCAGCCGTCGTCGGGCTCGATGAGGCGGAGGATCGCCCGGCCGGTCGTCGTCTTGCCGCAGCCCGACTCGCCGACCAGGCCGAGGCATCCGCCCGGCGGGATCGACAGGTCGATGTCGTCGACGGCCTGCACGTGCGCCACCGTCCGCTGGAGCACTCCCTTTTTGACGGGGAAGTACTTCTTCAGGCCACGGACGTCGAGGAGCGGGGCAGCACCAGTTTGCACAGACATCAACCTGTCGACCTTCCGGCTAAATCACAAATCCCAAGTCTCAAATGACAAACAAATTTCAAACGACAAACAGCAAATCAGAAACA
>JAWODX010000438.1:0-2608 GCA_046483085.1 Planctomycetota bacterium | reverse complement strand
GGCGTAAGTCGCATGGTCGAAGACGTACCGGAGTGTCGGTGGCTCGGAGATGTCGGGTATGGCTGTCACCAGCACGATGCTGTCGTCATCGACGGCCGCTCCGTCGCCCAGCGAAAGCTCCGCGAGGTTGACGGCCGAGACGGCGACCGCGTCGGGCTTGTCGGAGAATTCCCCGCTCGAGGAGACGACCTGCTCCAGGACGTTGTATCTGCCGTCCGATGCGCCCGGCGCGATTACCCGCGCCGGAAACGCCGCGGTCCGCTGTCGGACGTGTATGACCCACCGCCCCTCGACGTCCACCGCCAGCGCTTCGGTGTCCGCCGGCAGCGAGCCGCCGTCCGACGCCGCCTCGGCGAGGTTGGTAACCGTCAGTTCGTCGTCGCCGACCGGTTGCGTGTTGCCGGTCTCGTCGAACTCGACGGGCCGGGCGGTGTAGCGGTTGTCGCCGTCGGCGCCGGTTATGCGGACCAGCAGCACGCCGCGGGCGCCGCCGTCCTGGCAGAGATGCTCGAAGGAGTCGTGATATTCGCTCTCGGTGCCCATGTTCACCCCGTCAGGAGAAGCTCGGTGGTCTGGCTGTCGGTGTCGTGGCTGACGGCGCCGATGGCGGCCACCGCGCCGGGGTACGAGCCAAGCTCAATGTCCCGGCCGTCGATGCGCTCCACGCGATCGCCGATGTGGAAGGACGTGTCCACCCGGCCCAGCGTCAGCCGGGCCTCGACGGCCGATGAGACCGTCTCGGCGTACCGCCGCGCCAGCTCCGCGAGCATAGCCGAGTCGTCCCGCTCGTCCGGTTCGCCCAGGTCGTCGCGGCCGTGAAAAACGCTCAGTTCACTGACGCCGCGCCACATGGCGCGGTCGGAGAAGTCCACCGTCTCGACCGGCAGGTTCGCCTCGCCGCCGACCTCCGCCGTCAGCGCCGCGTCGGAGCGTACGGTCGCCGTCACGCGGACCTGCGCCGTTGCCTCGAGAGCCGCGGCGAAGAAGTCCGCCGGCAGGGCGTCGCCGCCCAGCAGCACGGCGCATTCGTCGTCGCACGCCCAGGCCGGCAGAGGCCAGCGGCGCCACGGCTGGTCGGGTCCGTAGCGGACCTCCACCACGATGCCAGGCGACCTGCCGCCGGCGTCTCTGGAGACACAAGGCAGGAACCGTCGCGGCACGGCCGTGGTGAACGACTCGGCGTCTATCGCGGAGAAGTCCCAGGTCGGCAGGTTCCAGGGCGGACCGCCATATCGCCCGTGCTCGTTGAGGACCCACTTGCGGTACACGTCGGCGACCGCGGGCCAGTCGCTCGCCGCGCCGCGAACGAAGTCGCGCCAGCGGTTGGTCTGCTTCGCGGGGTCCCAGCCCGGCGAAAGCTCGAACGTCGCCTCGTAGTGTTTGTGTCCCCCCAGCGCCAGTACCCCGCGCCGACCGGGGCGACGGTGGAACTCCAGCCGGCCTCGCCAGAGGTTGCTGCCGGAAGGCGTCACCTTCCCGCCGGGCGGCTGAAGGCGAACGCTGCGAAGCCGGCCCTGGCGCCCCGGGCGGTAGAACACCAGCCCCAGCCCGGCCCGCGCGGCCCGGAGGCGCAGCGCCGCACGGGCGGCCGTGCTAGCGAGGGCTTCGGCGATGCTCAAATTGGTCAACTCCAGTTCGCCGGCGTCGATGTCGCCGGCAAGTTCGCGCAGCTCTTCGACGCTCTGGACCTCCACGTCCGCGGGAACCCAACCGGCCAGTAGATAGGCGAGCACGTCCGCGACGGTCCAGCGCCGAGCGCCGGCGGACGAGGAGAAGACGGGCGTCTCGAAGCCGTTGACCTGGTAGTCCTCCGGCGACGCCAGCGTCTCGGCGCCGGCGTTGAAGACGACCCGCGAGCGGTCTATCTCGCCCGGCTCGCCGTCGGTGAGTTGATGGCAGGTTGTTACCTTGCCGGAGAGCTTCTCGGCGAGGACGTGTCGAATTTCCAAGCGGGCCTGCCCGGCCTGTTCGCCTATTCCCGTCTCGGCCGATGCGACAACTCCGCGAAACTCCACGTCACCGGCGGCGTCGCCGTCGGTCAGCAGCACCTCCGAGCCGATCGGCGGGAGGGGCAGCTCAACCGGACCCTGCCGCACCAGCCGCGCCCGGCCGAAATCGGGCCCGGCCAGCAGCTCGCAGCGCTCGACGCGCAGGTCTCTGCGCCGTCGTCCGTCCACAAACACGGGTATCGACCGGGCGGGCAGGACGGACGTTTCTTCGTGCCTGGAGATTCTCAGTGTCAGCATGTCTCCACCTGAAGCAGGTTCGGAGCCGCGACTGTCGCACAGTAGGCCGATACGGTCCGGCTGATATCGCCGGACTGCTCGCCGAGCGTTGCCCGGACGGCGAACTTCGCCGGGAGGCAGTCGGCCGTGGCGAACGCCAGATAGTCGCACCGCCCCGGCCGCGCTGTGACGGTGGCAATGGGTGTCTCGGTGTCCAGCACGCCCGTGCCGTTGTCGCTGAGTACCTCGAACGCCGACGGGCCGGCCTCTCCGGCTTCCGGCGAGCAGGAGAAGCCCACCACCACGCTCTGCGCGCCGGCGACGTCCGCGGTGACGTCGTGCGGCGTAGGCAGCGGCGGCGGCAGGGGGTTGCCTTCGGCGTC
>JAWODX010000311.1:0-5403 GCA_046483085.1 Planctomycetota bacterium | reverse complement strand
GTGGGAGGAGCCGCTGCCGGGGACGGGGGGGGCGCCGCGCGGCCCGGCTCAGTTCTCCGTTTACACCCAGCCGGTGGTCACCGAGGACAGCGTGATCTATCGGCACAAGAACATCGTCTACTCGCGCTCGATCCTCAACGGGGAGTATCGGTGGGTTAACGACCTGGGCGGCCGCGCGAGATGGCAGAACTGGGGCGGCCGGCAGTATCCGCTTGAGAACCTGATCGTGCACGGCGGGCTGGTGTTCACGGTGGTCTCGAAGGGCGGGCCGTCGCTCGTGGCCCTGGACCAGGTGACGGGGCAGCTCAAGTGGGCGTACGGGCCGATGACCGCGTCGACGGAGGAGGAGGCGCGGATGCGGTTCGAGGCTCCGCCGGCCGCCGGACCCCGCGCCGTGTTCATCGGGTATGTGCTGGACAATATCGAGGGCGAGAGCCACACCGACACCGAGTACGGGGTGATGGCGTTCGACAGCACGAGCGGGCGGATCCTCTGGCGCGTGCCGCTCTGTCGGCTGGCCCCGGGCAAGTTCACCGCCGGGTTCGCCAGGCGGGTCCGGAACCGGATTCGCAGTTTCATCTCGCCCCCGTTGTACAGCCAGGGGACGGTCTACTACTGTACGAACGCGGGCGCGGTCGCGGCCCTCGACGCCCGCTCGGGCCGGATCAAGTGGCTCATCCGGTATCCGTACTACACCGAGGGCGGGCACGGCGGGGACGTGCACGACGCCACGCGGCAGTTCGGGAGTGGCGGCGGCCCGGTCCGGTACACGAGCATCTACTTCCGGCCGCACCGCCCGATGTTCTGGTTCAACCAGCGCCCGCTGCTCATCGGCGAGCGGCTCTACGTCCTGCCCGTCGACGCCGGGTATATGCTCTGTCTGAACCGCCGCACCGGCAAGGTGGCCTGGACGAAGCGGAAGGGGCTTCTGTACGACACGCACAGTTGGCGGAAGATCGTGCGCGTCAGCGCCGGGTTCACCCACCTCCTCGGCGCGTTGAAGACGGGCGAACTGGTCTTCGCCTACAGCTTCCCGAAGAAGCCGCCGCTCATCGTCGATCCGAAGACCGGCAAGACCCTCTGGCCGATCGTCCAGAAGCACCCGCCGTCGCGCGACACCACCCACTCGGTCGAGCGGGAGTCGCACCCGTGCATGAGCCTGGGCACGCCGAGCGCGGGGCTGGGCAAGCACTGCTCGGTCCCCATGAACGGCCGGCACTACGAGCTGGGCGCCCGGCCCATGCTCAGCCGCGACGGCAAGCTCTACCTGACACAGTGGAACTACATCGGCTGGCCCATCTACGCCTGGACGTCGAGCCTGTGTGTCTACGATCTGGTCGAGCGGAAGCAGGTCCATCGGCGACGGTATTACAGCGGCCGGCTGCTCGCCTACGTCCACCGCTCGATCCGCGAGTGGGCGCCCCAGGCGCTCAAGGCGCACGAGGAGCTGCCGCACAAGGAGGAGAAGGTCAAGCAGTGGATCCGGAACCTGAAGAAGGTGGTGAAGGACACCGTGCCGACGAACCGGTACCGCCCGTTCCTCCCGTTCTCGCGGCTGACGTTCCGCCGCTACGACGTCCAGTTCGAGCTGCGGTTCGGCGCCCGGTCGGTGGCGATGGTCTACGACAAGGCGGCGGTGCGGCGCGAATTGGCCACGCGGACGGGCCCGCAGGCCGACTTCGCCCGGGCGGAGCTGGCCGTGGCCGAGGCCCGATACGCCGACGCGGCGACGCTCCTCAAGACCTGCCTGCGCACCGTGTCGTCGGAGAACCTCGACTTCCGGTCCGTGGTCAACCAGCAGCTCTACCGCGTCTATCGGCGGCTGGCCCGTGCGGGCATCCGGTCGGGCGACGCGGGGAAGGAACTGCAGAGCGGGCTGGGGATGAGCCGAACGGCGAGCACGCTCGCCGACGAGATCGAGACCCTGTTCGCGCTCTCCGAGGCGTACGAGCGGCAGGGCGATTTCGCGGACGCCGCCCGCTGCCTGCGCAGCATTGTCAGCACCTACGGCCATCACGAGTATCCGGTGGCCGAGGCGGCGGCGCTCGACTCGAAAGAGCTCATGGGCACCGCCCACCAGGTGCTGGAGAAGGCGGACACGTACGCGAAGAGCGAGTATTTCGGCGAGGAGTTCCGCAGCAGCGTGCGGCTGCTCCGCCGCGGGCTGCCCATGTACCTGAGCACCGTCTCGCCGCTGCCCAGGCGGCTGACGGTGCGGGCCGGCGAGCTGGCGGCCCGCCGGCTGGTCCGGCTCCAGGAGCGCTCCGATGAGTTCGACGACCGGTTCGAGAGACTCGCCGCGGCCGGACTCGCCGACGGGTCACCCGCCGAACAGCTCTACCACATCTGGGAGTTCCCCGGCACCGAGGCCGCCCAGACCGTCCACACCCGGCTGCTGCGCCGGGCCGCGTCGACCGACACGGAGGCCAGCCGCCAGCGGCTCTGGGAACTCGCCGACGCCGCACGCGTCTGCGACCTCCGGATCCCCGAGGACCTCCGCGGCCGCACCCGCGCGCCCGACCGGCCGGTGAAGGCCGACGCCGCCCGGCTCCCGGCCGAACCCAGGCGTCACGACATCGCGCACGAGGAGGGGATCAACTGGCTGATCCTCGAGCGCCGGGGCGACCGCTCGTCGCACCCGGACCTGCTCTTCCTCGGCGGGCGGGTGCGGAAACGCTTCGACAACAAGTTCATCGTCCGCTGCATGAACCTGGAGACGAACCGGAAGGAATGGGAGCGGATGAACCTGCGCCTGAAGGGCACCGGCCAGGAGCCCGGCTTCTTCTCGGCGTTCGTCCACCGCGACATCCTCCTGGTACACGGGCTGTACGACGTGCTCGCGTTCCAGGCGACGACCGGCGAGCTGCTCTGGCGGTTCCGCGTCCCCTTCAACTTCGAGATCAAGACCGCCGTGCTGAGCGGCGACCTGCTCGTCCTCGGCGGCAAGACCGAGACCCTGGCGCTCTATGTGCGTACCCCGAGCCGGAACGGCGAGGTCGCCTGGCAGGTGAGCGAGATGGGCGATCAGTACATCGCGCCGTACTTCCACGGCGACCGCCTGGTCAGCGTGCGCAAGAACCCGTTCAACGTGACCGTGCGCTACCGGACGACGGGCAAGCTGATCGGCCGGCTGGAACTGCCCGACCTGTCGATGTACACCGCGCACCCGCTGGTGGAGACCGGCGCCCGCGAACTGCCCGTCGCCCATCACGGCCCGCTCCTCGCCGTGACCGATACCTGGTACTACGTCCTCGTCGACGTCGAGCGGATGGCCGTCCGGTGGAAGCGGCAGATCGACAACAGCGACCAGACCCAGAACCCGGCCATGCGGTTCGAGCTGAACGACGACTACCTCGCCGTGATCAAGGAGGACTACGACGTCAAGACGATCTACATGCTCTCGACCCGGACGGGCGAGGTGCTGTGGCACACCGACCCGAAGGCGGCCGACACGCCCCGGCCCGTTCACGGCATGATGATCGACGGCGATACGCTGTACGGGATCGGCGTCCATCCCGGCCAGGGCTTCTACATCGTCCGCATGGACTGCAAGACGGGCAGGCGGCTGTTCCGTACCGAGATCACCGGCTACAACGCGAAGCCCGTCGTCCGGCTCGTCCACCGCCAGTACACGACGGGCGACACCCGGCACGGGGTCATCAAGGTCCAGGACCGGCAGGACTTCTACGTGCTGGTCTTTGATCTGGACACCGGGGAGGTACAATACAGGTTGAAGATGCAGGGCGCCGGCTCGTTCGGCGTCCACGGCCAGGTCTCCGCCACCCTCCAGAACGGGCGGGTGGTCCTGCTGTCGAAAGACAAGCTGGACATGTGACGCAGCGGCGGGGGGCCGGCGGCCGCGATGAGCCGACCACGACGTGGAAGGACGAACTGTGAAGATTCGCGCCCTGACGATTGTTCTCACGCTGGCTCCCGTCCTCACCTTCGCCGGGGACATCGACGAATTCAAGGTCGGGCGGCAGGGGCCGTTCGAGTTCGCCGAGAAGCCGACGGTCACCCGCGACGGCGACCGGGTGACCATCCGGTTCCAGGCGAAGGCGTTCTGCGACGCCACGGTCGCGATCGAGAACGACGAGGGCCGGATCATCCGGCACCTGGCGTCGGGCCTGCTCGGCGCGAACGCGCCGCCTCCGTTCCGGAAGAATTCGCTCGCCCAGGAAGTCGTGTGGGACGGGAAGAACGACCAGGGGCGGTACGTCGACGACGCGGACAAGATGGCGGTGCGCGTCTCGCTCGGGCTCCGGCCGCGGTTCGAACGGACACTCTTCTGGAGCCCGCAGAAGCGGTTTGGCAGCATGCCGCTGCTCGCCGCCACGCCCGAGGGGGTGTACGTGTTCGACGGCAAGGCGGTCGACTTCCTCCGCCTCTTCGACCACGAGGGCGACTACGGCCGCAGCGTGTACCCTTTCCCGCGGAACAAGCTCGGCGAGATCAAGGGCCTGAACTGGCACGATTTCCCGCAGGGCTATCGCCTGCCGCGCAAAGGCGGGCTCTACCAGGTCACCCTGCTCACCTCGGGCGCGAACTGGCACACCGGCAACCACGCGCAGGCACGGTACGCACCCGGCGCGACGGCGATGGCCGTCCGGGGCAGGCGGATCGCCCTGGTCGGGGTCGAGCTCTGCCGGCTGGCGACCGACGGCTCGAGCGGCGGGCGGTCGATCCGCGGGCCGCAGACGGGGCACGAGATCAAGAGCGTGGCCGGCGGCGTCCACGTGCCCGTCGGGCCCAGCAGCGCCGCCCTCAGCCCCGACGGCCAGACCCTGTACACGACCGGCTACCTGTGGCGGACGGGGAGCTGGCGGCGGGTGCCCGGCTGCCTGCACGTCGTCTACAAGCTCGACTACGCGACGGGGAAGAAGCGCGAGATCTTCATGGGGCATCCGAAGAAGCACGGTGCGGACAACGGACACTTCCGCGTCCCGACGTCCGTCGCCTGCGGCGCAAAAGGCCGCGTCTACGTGAGCGACTACCTCAACGACCGGATCCAGGTCTACTCGCCGGCCGGCGAGCTCCTGAAGACGATGAAGACGTCGAAGCCGGCGAAGGTCTGCGTCCACCAGAAGACGGGCGAGATCTGGGCCTTCTCCTACCCGATGTTCGGCGTGCCGTACGACCTGTACAAGAAGTACAAGTACGCGCCGCGGGACATCCAGCAGACGGTGACGCGGTTCTCGCCGCTGCCCGAGGGCAAGAAACTCTCGGTCGAGCCGTTCCCGCTCGGGCCCGCCGAGAACATGGGCTTCGAGGCGACGGGGCACCTGTACTACGTCGAGGTCGACTCGTGGGCGGACGAGCCGACCGTCTGGGTGGTCGGCCGCAAGCACTTCGCGCGCGGGGCGGAGTTCCACTTCAGCGGCGGATACACCAAGAACGACGTGA